>URQL01000299.1 GCA_900550005.1 uncultured Erysipelotrichaceae bacterium | reverse complement strand
TTGCTCGTTTATTCGAGGCACATGATTATCATAAGGTAAATTTTAAAGAAAAAGCAGACGTTTATGTGATCAATACATGTACGGTAACGAATACGGGAGATAGCAAATCAAGACAAATGATTCGTAGAGCAATCCGTAAAAATGAAAATGCAGTTGTTTGTGTTGTGGGTTGTTATGCTCAAGTTGCACCAGAAGATATTGAAGCGATTGAAGGTGTTGATATTATTTTAGGGACACAATATCGCCATCAAATCGTTGATTTAGTTGAAGAACATTTGCAATCTAAACAACAAATTAAAAAGATTTCAAATGTGATGAAGGAAAAAGAATTTGAAGAATTAGATGTAGATGTTTTTAAAGAAAATACCAGAGCCTTTTTGAAAATTCAAGATGGTTGTAATAATTTTTGTACCTATTGTATTATCCCTTATGCACGTGGGTTAGTTCGCTCTCGTAAACCAGAAAGTGTTTTAAAACAAGCTCAAGAACTCGTGGATAATGGTTTCGTGGAAATTGTTTTAACGGGGATTCATACGGGTGCTTATGGTATTGATTTAGAAAATTATCGTTTTTATGATTTATTGGTTAATTTAATTACAAAAACAAAAGGATTAAAACGTTTACGTATTTCTTCTATTGAAATCAATCAAATTACAGATGAAATTATTGATTTAATCGATCGTCAACATATTATTGTAGATCATTTACATGTTCCTTTACAAGCTGGAAGTGACAGTGTATTAAAGAGAATGCGTAGAAAATATACATTAGCTGAATATTATGAAATCATTCAAAAAATCAGAAAAGTTGTTCCTCAAATTGCTTTTACGACGGACGTAATTGTAGGATTTCCACAAGAAACGGACGAAGAATTTGAAGAAACAGTTGAATTTATTAAAAAAGTAGGGTATAGTGAACTTCACGTTTTCCCTTATTCAAGAAGAAAAAATACACCAGCTGCCGCGATGAGTGGACAAGTTGATGAAAAAGTTAAAAATGAACGTGTTAAACGTTTGATTGATTTATCTAAAGAATTACATCAAACTTATGCAAAACAATTTATTGGTAAAAATGTCGAAGTTATTTTTGAAGAGCCGTTTGGTGAGGGACAATTGATCGGTCATTCAACGAATTATTTAAAAATTGTTGCTGAAGGATCGCAAGATCTTATCGGACAAGTTGTATTAGTTAAAGTAGAAAAAGTAAATGCTTTAGGTATTATGGGAAGTATTGTTAAAGAAGGGTGAGTATGAAGAAATTAAATGAGTTGTTACCAGTTAAAAGTGATTTATTAATTGAGTCGATTACCAGTGATTCAAGATTTGTTAAACCAAATTCGATTTTCTTTTGTTTGGATGGATTATCTGTAGATGGACATCAATTTGTTGAAGAAGCGATTTATAAAGGGGCAGTTTGTATTGTTCATTCTAAAGAATTGCCAAATAAAAAAGAAGGGGTCGTTTATTATTATACTCATGAACCGATTGCTTGTTTAAATAAGGTGGCTTGCAAATTTTATGATCATCCAAGTAAGTATCTAAAAATCGTAGGTGTAACAGGGACAAATGGTAAAACCATTGTTTCTTCTTTGATATACCAAGCCTCACACTTTTTATTCCCTCTTGGATATATTGGAACACGTCATGTTATTTTTGGTAACAAGACCATTACTTATGCTTACACAACGCCTGAAGTTATTTTCTTACAAGAATATTTAAGAAAAATGGTTGAAGCCAATATGAAAGGTGCATGCCTAGAAGTTTCAAGTATTGGTTTAGCTTTAGGTAGAGTACAAGGAGTGGATTTCGATATTGCCATATTTACAAATTTCTCACCTGAACATTTAGATTTTCATGGAAATTTAGAAGAATATCAAAATGCAAAATTAAAATTATTTAAAGATTTGAAAAAAGAAGGAATTGCAATCATTAATCGTGATGATGAAGAAATGTTTAATCGTATTTCTTCTTTAACACAGGCTCATGTTTTAACATATGGACTC
>URQL01000298.1 GCA_900550005.1 uncultured Erysipelotrichaceae bacterium | reverse complement strand
GAATCAATACAACAATAGCCTTGTAATTCCAACTCCTTTTTTAGTTTTTCGAGCCGCTGACTCTGTCCAAGCTAAACTAAAAGCTTGATAGAACATATTAAACATATTTGGAATTTTATTTGCTGTTGCATAAATTCCTTGTGCTGCTGCCCCTAATAAAGATAAAATAATAATTTTATCAGAAAAATTAATAATAAACCAAGAAACCGCATTAGGAATCAAAGGTAATGAGTAATGCAATAAACGTTTTAAATAATCATAATCAAAATAACGAAAACGAATATAATGATAAATCTTTTCAGAAAGTAATAAGTAGACAAGTGACACAATATCAGGAATAAGTAAAGCTAACAAATACCCTATCATACCTGCTTTTAATACCATCATCATAATAACTAACATCACAAAGTTAACCACAACAGATATAATACTACTAAAAGCATATCGACCATTATTTCCAAGTCCACGCACAACATTACGCACATATAAAATTAATGTTTCAACCGCAACATAGATAGCTAAAATAGCACGGGATAAAGAGGTATTTAATCCATCAACCGGAATAAAATACATAACGATCATTGAAAGTAATGAAAGCAAAAGCACAATAAAAAAAGATGTAGAAATATTCTTTTGTTTTTCTTCTTCACTTTTACTATCAATAAGATAACGGAAAACCCCATTTTCTAATTGTAAAGTAAGTACAGGTACCGCTAATCCTAAAATAATGGTTGTGACATAATCAACAACACCAAACTGAGCAACATCAAGATAGGAACTGTAAATTGGAATTGTTAAAACAGTAAAAATCTTTGGCAATACCATTCCTATTGATAAAATCAGTGTATTTTTTAATAATTCTCTATTTTTTTTCATACGACTTCCTCTCTTTTGCTTCATTATAATGAATATTAAAGCAATATGCAAGCAAATCTAATAAATCCGTTTTTCACTAATAATTCGATTTAAAGGATAATCATGACTTTGTCGATCAAAAGAATATTTTTGTGATTCATAGGCAAGTCCTACACAAAATAAAGACTTTTGATTTAAAAAGCGATCATAAAAACCTTTACCATACCCAATACGATCTCTATTTTCATTGAACGCAACCAGAGGGACAATCAATAAATCCATAGTATCCACTTGAATCGTCGTTTGTGGTTCTAACAAATGAAAAGCACCAACTTTTAAATCATCTAATGAATGAATCTGATAAAAAGTGAGATCATTTCCTTCTACCTTAGGTAAAGCAACTTGTTTTTTATATTTTAAACAATAGTTAATCAATCCATATGTATCGACTTCGTTTAAATAAGAAGCATACAAACCAATGGTTTTAGCTGAATTAAAAAAGGGAGTGTGCACTAAAGTCTGCATAATTGCTTCGCTTTTTTGAATACATTCTCCCTTTGACATGGTTTTTCTTGCTTTTAATGCAAGTTTTCGTACTTCGTGTTTATCCAACACTGCCGTCCATGTTAAGCTTTAATAGTTGATTTAATTCTACAGCATATTCCATTGGTAATTCTCTTGAGAAAGGTTCAATAAATCCCATAACAATCATTTCGGTTGCTTGTGCTTTTGTTAAACCACGACTCATTAAATAGAATAATTGATCCTCAGATACTTTAGAAACAGTCGCTTCATGTTCAATTGTAGAATCATTATTCAACATATAGTTTGTTGGAACAGTATCACTTGTAGACAATTCATCCAAAATCAATGTATCACATTCTACTTTACTTTTTGCATTGTATGCAGCAGGATTATGACGAACAAGTCCACGATAGTTTACTTTACCCCCGTGTCTTGAAACAGATTTAGAGATAATTTGACTTGATGTATTAGGAGCTAAATGAATCATTTTTGCTCCTGAATCTAAAATTTGATTATCTTCAGCAACAGCGATCGTGATACATGTTCCCTTTGCTCCTTCACCCGCCAAAATACAAGTCGGGTATTTCATTGTGACTAAACTTCCAATATTTCCATCTACCCATTCCATAGAACCATG
>URQL01000297.1 GCA_900550005.1 uncultured Erysipelotrichaceae bacterium | reverse complement strand
CGTTTTGCTTCTTTATTAGAAGATGTGGCTAAAACAGGAATTGAGAGAATTCGTTTTACGACATCTCATCCTTGGGATTTTTCAGATGAAATGATCGATGTAATTGCTAAATACGATAACATTATGCCTTTTATTCATTTACCGGTTCAATCAGGAAATGATGAAGTTTTAAAATTAATGGGAAGAAAATACAATAGTGCATCTTATAAAGAATTATTTGATAAAATCAAAGCAAAAATGCCTAATGCAAGTATTTCTACCGATATTATTGTTGGCTTCCCTAATGAAACAGAAGAACAATTTTTAGATACTTTAAAAATGGTTGAATACTGTAAGTATGATAATGCCTATACATTTATTTATTCTCCACGTGTTGGGACTCCAGCTGCTAAAATGAAAGATAATGTTGATCATAAAGTTAAGGAAGATCGTTTACAACGTTTAAATGCCGTTGTTAATAAATATTCTTTAATTAAAAATCAAAATTATTTAGGAAGTACAGTCAAAGTATTAGTTGAAGGTTACTCTAAAAAAGGAAACGAAATGTTAATGGGGTATACAGATACGCAAAAACTTGTGAATTTCTCAGGTAATCCAGATAAAATAGGTCAAATTGTCGATGTTGAAATCACAGATGCTAAAACTTGGTCATTAAATGGTCGAATGATCAATGATTAAAGAACTCTCTTTAAAACTTAATGAAGAAATTAAAGCAACAAAACAATTTCAAGAATACCAATCTTTAGCAAAGCAAGTTAAAAAAAATGAAGCTTTAAAAAAGCAAGAAGAAATGCTAAAAGCTATGCAAAAACAAATTGTATCGATGACTTACAATCAAGATGAAGGTGTAGAAATCATTAAGAAAAACTATAAAGAGGCATTAGAAAGTTATGAAAATCATCCTTTGATTGTCAATTATCGCTATGCACTTGAAAATTTAAATGAACTCTTACAATATGTTAATGACTATATTAATGGTGGGTTAAAATAAGATGGATAAGACGTAATTTTGCGTCTTATTCTTTTTTTTAAGCATATAGTGTGGTAGGAGGAATGCATAATGGTAAAAAAGATACGTGAAATTTATACAAAAGCTTTACTTGCTAAAGGAGAAAACCGTATGTTGAAAAATTACGAAGTAAAGCTAAACCACCCACATCATGCTATTTTAGGGTGTTGGATCACTAATCATACGATGCATGCTTTGTTAGATAAAGATCAAGGAACAATCGATGGATCATTTGATATGCATTTGTGGTATAGTTATGATGAGATTAAAAGTGAAGTGATCGTAATTTACTGTAACTATAAAATGGGTGTGGATCTAGTATGGATCGATTTACAAAAAACAAGTCAAACAGAAGAAATACTTAGTGTTTGTTTAGATGAACCTAAATGTAAAGATGTAAAAATACGATCAGAGGATCAAATCGAAGTGAGTGTAGAATGGGAAAATGAGTTAAGAGTGTTAGGACAAACGAGTATAAAAATAGAATTACAAGATGATCTAGATGATATTGATACAGAATTTATTAAATAGTAAAATTGTTAAAAACTAGCCAGGATCAAAATAAATATGTTATAATAATAGCTCGAAGAGGAAGTGAAGCTATGAAAGAAAAATACACACCAATGATGATGCAATATTTAGAAATAAAAGAACAATATCACGATGCTATCGTCATGTTTCGCTTAGGGGATTTTTATGAAATGTTCTTTGATGATGCAAAAAAAGCCTCTAAAATATTAGAAATTGCCTTAACGGGAAGAGATGCAGGAACAAAAGAGAAAGTACCTATGTGTGGCGTTCCTTTCCATTCCGTTAATGGATACATACAAAAACTAATTGATGCTAATAATAAGGTAGCTATTGTAGAACAACTTACACAACCGGGGGTTGATAAAATCGTAAAACGTGGAGTTATTCAAGTTATTACACCTGGAACAGTGATGGAAGAAGGAATGATTGCTACTGATAATAATTTTATTGCTTGTTATGTTTCTTATGAATTTAATGCTATTGTTG
>URQL01000296.1 GCA_900550005.1 uncultured Erysipelotrichaceae bacterium | reverse complement strand
AATTTTGTTGTCCGATGTCAGTTCATCTGCCCAGCCAATACCGTTTTCAACGATCCAAATTGGTTTATGATAACGATAATATAAAGTATTGCATGCAAGTCTTAAACAAGCTGGATCCGTTGCCCATCCCCATGCGTTTGTTTTTACATAAGGATTAGTAACACCCATTGAGAAGTTTCCACCTGTTGCATTTGCTAGTTCTGGATGAGTAGTCACTGTACTACTTCCATAACAAGAGAAGCTTAAGAAATCACAAGTATATTTTTCAATGATTTCCATTTCTCCTTCTTTAGCTGGAATCACTAAACCTTTACGTTTATAATCTGCTAAAATATAATCTGGATAACGTCCTAACATTTGTACATCAGCATAGAATAATGTACGATCTTCTGCTTGTCTAGCAAGTAATTGATCGACTGGATCGCAAGTTAAACCGTAAGTTGGACCAAATGCTAACATCATCCCTACTTTAATATCTGGGTAATTTTCATGTGCAGCTTTTACTGTTAATGAAGAAGCTAAGAATTGGTTAAATGTTGCATTAACAATATTTTGCTCATCAGCATGAATTAAACCTGCTGTAACAAATGGTGCAGCTTCAATACAGTTGATTTCGTTAAATGTTAAGTATTTTACTTTTCCTTTTAATCTTTCAAATAAAGTTGTTGCGTATTTAACAAATAATTCAATACATTCTCTTCCTTCCCAACCATTGCATGTTTGAGAGAAAATTAATGGTGTTTCATAGTGATGTAATGTAATTAATGGTTCAATACCATATTTTAAACATTCATCAACAACGGCTTCATAATAAGCTAAACCTTCTTCACTTGCTTCTCCTTTTGGATCTGGATAAACACGTGACCATTTTGTTGAAAAACGATAAGATTTAAATCCCATTTCAGCAAATAATTTGATATCTTCTTTAAAATGATGATATCCATCACTAGCGATATGTGCTGGATAATAATATTTATCATCATCTAATAATGCAGGAATTGCACCTTCAGGTAAATGTCTTTCTTGACTACCAAAACAAAGTGGTGTAGATCCTGTTGTTCCATCTTCTTTTTTCCAAGTAACTTGACGACGTACTGTATGTGAACCATTTGTCATAACGTCACAAGTCGCTAAGGCACCATTTCCTTCTAATGGATAACCTTCATATTGGTTAGCAGCTGTAGCGCCACCCCATAAAAATCCTTCTTTAAATCCCATATTAGATCCTCCTTTTTTCTACTTGCATATTATAACATGCTATCGCTTACAATAAAAGATTTATTTCAACAACTATTATCAAAAGTTTATAGATCTTGTTTTGTATCAATATCAAAAAGTTCTCTTTCCTCTTCCACTTCTTGATAGCAACATTCATCTAAATGTTTTTTAACGATTTTTCTTCCCCCTTGATCTGCTTGTAAAGTTGCTAGTTCATCTAAATATTTATAATCGAATAAAACGGGATTGCCCTTACGATCTTGATATTTAAGAGAACAAATCGTTTTATTTGAATTTTCTAAAGTCGTGATCATTTTAATCAAAGTAGAAGCTTTCACATAAGGTTGATCACTGACCATAAACATCACTTGTTTAACATTTTTTTTTGTTTTTAAATAATCAATAGCTGTTTTGATTGTATAAGAAATACCTAATTTGCTTTGAGATGATACAATCGTATGAATCGCCTCTTCTTCAATCTTGATCGTATTTGAAACAATTAAAACTTCAACATCCTCTCTTTGTTTTATAACCTCTTTTAATGTGTCTAGACCATATTGATATAAAGGTTTACCATGAAATACATAATGGAGCTTATCTTCTAAAAAACGGCGACTGTTACCAGCCGCCATATAAACAATATACGTTTTACTTTTCATCAATAGCCATTAAAACCTTTTCTGGTGTCATTGGTAAATCTTTAAGATAAACGCCTGTAGCACGATAAATGGCATTTGCAATCGCTGGTGAAGGTGTATTGATGACAATTTCTCCAATTGATTTTGCCCCAAATGGTCCTGTTGGTTCATA
>URQL01000295.1 GCA_900550005.1 uncultured Erysipelotrichaceae bacterium | reverse complement strand
TATTGCTGTCGGTATGCAATACTTACGCTTTTCTTGTTTTACTTACTTTTTTTCAGTCATTACCAATACGTACAGTTTTATTTACCGTAGTATTCAAAAAACACATATTCCCATGTATATTGGGATCTCTGTTACGTTGATCAATGTTTTGTTAAATTATGTTTTTATCTTCGGTCATTTAGGAATGCCTAAAATGGGCGCAGCCGGTGCTGCTTTAGCGACCCTAATCGCAACGATGTCAGGTACGATTTGTCATATTGTTTATGCTTATTTTACTTCACAACCTTTTATTGGTTCGTTTAAAGAAATGTTTTATTTACCTATTCATTTTGTTCAACCAATTATTAAACGTATGTTACCTCTTATTGTAAATGAAACACTATTTGGTTTTGGAACATCAATGTACATTAAAGCTTATGGTATATTAGGTAAATCTTCACTTGAAATCTATAAAATTGGAAATACAGTAAGTAATTTCTTCTATATTGGCGTACAAGGATTAAATAGTGCTACTGGTCTTGTGATTGGTGAACAATTAGGTAAAAAACGTTTAGATGTCGCTAAACAGTATGGATCTTATCTTGTATTGATTGCCGTTATCCTTGCCTTTACTTTAACGGGAGCACTTTACATTAGCGCAAAACCTCTAGTTAATTTATTTGGACTAGAAGATCCTTTGATATATCAAGGCGCCGTTGTAATGGTTCGTTTATTTGGACTTCGTATTGCCACACGTTTATTCAATGTCATTATTATGTCTAGTCTTAGAGCCGGTGGAGATTCCGTCTTCTTAATGTTTTTAGATTGCGGAATTATGTGGTCTGTTGGTATTCCACTTGCCTTTATTTCCGTATGCTATCTACATGTTACAAGCTTATCTTTACTGTTTATTATTATTCAAATCGAACAAGTTACACGTTTAATTGTTGGCTTTACCCGTTATAAACAAGGAAAATGGATTCGTAACTTAACCCAAGAAACAAAGTAGGAAAATTATTTCCTATTTTTTTTATTTTATATGAGAAATCCTTCAAAAAAATCAAATAATAAAATAGAAGGATATTTTATAATGATAGAATTAAACAACAAAATTAAAAATTTTAACCTAAAAGATGGCCGGTTTGTTCATCATTTGTTTGATTATTTAAAAGAATCAAAGAAAAAGTACATACTAAACGAGATGACAAAACCGATTTTAAACAAAGCAATGAATGAAATTACTTTACTAAGCGCTTTGCAAGTTCCTGATATTAAAGAGGATAAATCGACTGAAAAATTAAAAAGAAAATGGATCTTAGCACAAGAAAGAGAAAAAGAATTAGCTAAAGTACATCAAGAAGGTGTAGATCAAGGATTAACTCAAGAAAAAGTTGAAGAAGCAAAAGTTAATTGTATTCAGTTATTCAAAAAATACTTTCCTTATACAGACACAACTTTTTTTAGAAAATTTAACTTTTACTCAATATAAGCCTATTTTTTAAACTTTATTAGAATATCAAAGCTTGGATGAAATTCAAAATTTAATTTCATGAACTCAAAGTAAAAAAAGTTCCTAGTCGGAACATTTTTTCATATAATCAATTTCAAAATTTAATGCATCTGTTTTTTCTTTTAAATAATCGATAAAAACAGCTGCTTTTAAGACATAAATATTAAATGATTGCTTTTTTGTCGTTATTCTAATTTTCATTTGACCTACTTGTTTTACAGATACCAAATCTTGAAATTCAACCAAAGTAGGTAAAATACCAATAATACGAAATACATAAACAACCATGTAATCTTCTTTAATAATTAAGTTAAATCGACCAATCACCATGGATAAAGCTACAAAGGATAAAACTAAAGTCATAATTAGGCGCATTTTATCTTGTGCCATCGCTGCCCAAAAAGCAACAACAAGCATACCGATAAAAGCCATTAAACAAATTGATAATAAACGTGGCTCTTTAAATTTCACGATGATCCCCTTCCTTTTGTTTTAATAAAACCAATTCATGGATATCTTTACGAAAAGAATGAAAAGAAATTAAAA
>URQL01000294.1 GCA_900550005.1 uncultured Erysipelotrichaceae bacterium | reverse complement strand
GAACTTGAAAGTCATACTCATCGTATGCATCAAGGAACATGTCCGGGAGCTACTCCTATCCAATATGGAGCAATCCAATGCGAAGATTTCAATGAAGCCGTTCAAGATATGGAAACTTCTTCTACCATTTTAAATCAAGCAATTGCGATGGCTTATCCTTTTGGTGGCTATGGCGGACAAGCGAAAGATGTATTAAAACAAGCTGGTTATAAACTTGCTTTTACAACACAATATGGTGTTGTTAAAAGAGGTATGGATTATTTAGAATTACCTCGTGTACGCATGTCTTCTTCATCTTTTTTTGAATAATTTGAGGACCAAAACGGTCCTTTTTTATTTATAGAATATATAGGTTTTATTATACTTTAACGAAATAAAAAAAATCCACTCTAAGGTAAACCTCTTATAAACGTGTAAATAATTCTTTTAATAAATCATAAGTACGATTAAAAGATGGAATGTCTAACCATTCTCCAGGAACATGAAAATTACCAGCCATCGGTCCCATAGAAAGTACATCTAAATTCGGCACTTTATATAAGAAATCCGAGATTTTAAGTCCACCTGGACAAATCGCTTCTTCTAAATCTTTATTCCATTTTTCTTTAACAAGTTGACGATAGACTTCTTTGATTTGTGAATGTTCTTGATATTCCCATGAACGATAACGAACACTATTTGATATCCTTAAATCCTATTTTTAACTAATATCTTTTAATTGATTTAAAACAGATTGATTATATGCATTGTTTTTACAACGTGTTGAACCAACGATTTGGATTTGATTATTTTTAATACAAGCAATACCTACTAAAAATGAAGATAACATTTCATCTTTTTGTGTTGCTAGTGGACCATTTAGTAGTTCACTCAACATACTTAATAATTGCTGACTATCCTTTGTTGTAACTTTTCTTCGTTGATAACTAAAGAAAGGGTCATTTCTTGAGGTGGAAAGTTTTCTCCTTTACCGGATTGGATAGAAGCAATTTGAACATCTTGATCCTTTAACCAATGTGCCGTATATAAAATAGCATTATCTTTATAGGTTAATTTTTTAGTTGTAACAACAGGTGCATCAAAACCAGTTAAAGTTAATTCATAATCTATTTGAGGAGCTTCTACCCAATTTAAATCTTTTACTAAATCAACATGATCACTACAGTAATTACCTACTGTAATTTGGTGCTCTCCTACAGTATCTAAGCCAATCATTTTTTAGCTTGCAATCTTGATGTGTCCACAAAGCGTGATCCATTACAGCCTATTTCTTCTTGAACCATAAAAACACATTCTAAACGAGGATGATTAAAACTTTTAGCTTCACTCATTAAAGCTAACATATAAACCACAGCTACACCATCATCTGCTCCTAAAGTCGTTTCTTTTGCTTTTAAACTATTTTCTTCTAAATAAAGCTGTAAAGGATCTGTGTAAAAGTTAAATGAACTATCCCCTGTTTTTGTCCCAACCATATCCATATGTCCAGAAAGTAATACAGCATCTTAATTTTCATAATTTGCACTTGTCGGAACAATCACAGCCACATTGTATAAATCATCTTGAACATATTCATAACCTTATTTTTTAGCAATACTTACAACATAATCACTTAATTGTTTTTCGTTTTTAGAAACATGAGGTAGGGTTGTAATATATTCAAAGTACTTATTTTCTAATCTTGTTTGATCTAAAATCGTCTTGATCTCTCTCTTCTTGTTTTCTATTATACAGCTTTTATTTTACAATAATAATCATGTTGTTGGAAAATAAGTGACAAATATGCTAAAATTTAAGGAAAGAAAGAAGGATCAAAATGAAAAATTTATACGAAGAAGCATTACTTTTACAAGATGAAATGATTCAACATCGTCGCATACTTCATATGCACCCGGAAACAGGATTTAATTTAACGAATACTAAAGCCTATGTTGAAAAGGAATTAGAAAAATTAGGCTATCAAGTTAAAGAAGTAGGTAAATCTGGACTTAGTTGTGAGATTGGCAATCATCAAGGTAAAACCTTTTTACTTAGAGCCGATATGGATG
>URQL01000293.1 GCA_900550005.1 uncultured Erysipelotrichaceae bacterium | reverse complement strand
AAAATTGCATTTTTAGTTGCGGTTGTATTAGCTTTACTAAATAAAATTGTTAAACCTTTAATTGAATTGATCTCTTTACCTTTAACAATCCTAAGTTTTGGATTATTTCGTTTAATCATTAATGGTTTTATCTTAAAATTAGCTACGATTATCCTTTATCCTGATTTTCAAATTTCATCTTTCTTTATGATGATCGTGACATCAATTTGTATTTCAATACTTTATAGTTTAATGGGAATTGACCATGATTAATAAGATCATTGTTATTGTGGGACCTACAGCTGTAGGTAAAACGAAATTAGGGGTAGAATTAGCTTTAAAATTGAATGGCGAAGTTATTAGTGGTGATTCAATGCAAATCTATCGTACAATGAATATTGGGACAGCAAAAGTCACGAATGAAGAAACTAAGGGAATTAAACATCATTTAATCGACATTAAAAATATCGATGAAACTTATAGTGTGATGGAATTTCAAAAAAATGTTCGAAATTGTATTGAAGATATTCAATCACGCCATAAAGTACCGATTATTGTTGGGGGTACAGGCTTATACATAAAAGCAGCATTATATGATTATGTTTTTAATGAAGAAAAACAGGAACCCGCCTCAAATTATGATCATTTAACCAATGAACAATTGTATCAAGAATTACAACGAATCGATCCTGAGAGTGCTTTAGAAATACATTTTAATAATCGAAGAAGAGTACAACGCGCAATTGAAATATATAAAGAAAGTGGTCAAAAGAAAAGTGATATTATGGCTAGTCAACAGCATGTTTGTCTTTATGATTGTGCATTTATTGGACTAACATTACCTCGTGATGTTCTTTATGAAAGAATAAATTATCGTGTTGATCTGATGATGAAGGAAGGGTTATTAGCAGAAGTTTTGGCGTTGGTAGAAAAAGGCGCTAAATCAGATTATCAAAGTATGAAGGGAATAGGTTATCGTGAATGGTTTGGTTATATTGATCAAACTAAATCAAAAGAGGAAGTTATTGAAGCAATTAAACAAAATTCACGACGCTATGCGAAAAGACAATACACTTGGTTTAAAAATCAAATGGAGATCAAATGGTTTGATGTTTGTTTAGACAACTTTAAACAAACTATTAATGATGTTTTAAATTATTTAGATAATCAAGAATTTTATCGAAAAATCGCGTTCGATTATCATTTTGAAGATTTAGAACAATTTAATGTTGAAGGAATTCTTTCAATGACGAAAGGTTATCTACCAAGTGAAAAAAAAGATCCCACTTTGTATGATTTAAAACACGGTTCGCATAAAGTAATTTTAGTTATTGAATTCGATCAAAGAAAAATAAGTGAAGATAAATTAAAAGAGCGATATCAAAAATTGATTTTAAAAGATATTGAAAGTTATTCTAAAAATGAATGGAAAACAAATGGAATGAAAATTGAAAAATGGATTGAAATAAGGGAGAAAAAATGAGAGTTGTAATTCAAAGAGCAAAAGAAGCACGCGTAGAAGTAAATCATAAAATTATTGGAAAAATTGATCATGGTTTTGTATTATTAGTAGGTTTTAATCCAGATGATACAAAAGAGGTAGTCGATAAATTGGTTAATAAAATTGTTGGTTTACGTATTTTTAGTGATGAAGATGAAAAAATGAATTTATCTTTAAAAGATGTAAATGGTGAAATCTTATCTATTTCACAATTTACACTTTATGCAAATTGCAAAAAAGGAAAAAGACCAAGCTTTATAGAAGCAGCCCGTCCAGAAATCGCTATTCCTCTCTATAATTATTTTAACGAACGAATTGCAAGTGAAGGGATATCGGTTGAAACAGGAGAATTTGGTGCAGATATGAAAGTCTATTTAATGAACGATGGTCCTGTAACGATTATTTTAGATTCAAATGAACTTTAATGTGATGGTCAAAAGACTCACCTGAAAAGGAAGAGTCTTTTTTAATAAAACATCATAATTAGAAATAAACTTAAGCCAAATATCTTAAAAAAGGATAAAATAAGGTAAAAATCCTAAGGAAAGAGAAAAAGAGATAAAAAATAATAAAAAAAGTAAAAAAAAGCTTG
>URQL01000292.1 GCA_900550005.1 uncultured Erysipelotrichaceae bacterium | reverse complement strand
TTTGTCCTAAAATGGTATGTTGATCACCATCATTTAAAGCAACAAAAACAATTCGATCATCAAACCATTTCGTAAGCTTTTTTTGTAATGTTAAATTGCAAATGGTTTTAATAGTTTGAACTAATTGGGTGTGTGCATAAATCGTTAAATTGTCTTGATATTTTCCTTGATTTATTTTCGTTGCAATCATGCGAATCACCCAAATCACACCTAGAAGATGATCTGTATGTTCATGAGTAACAAATAAATGATGGATTTGTTCAAGTTGGATTTGTTTTTGATCTAATTGATGTAAAATTTGATTACCACCACCTGCATCCACTAAAAAATATTCATCTTTATTTTTTAATGCAAAACAAGTGTTATAGCAATTTTTTACAGTCGCATTTCCCGTTCCTAATACGATAATTTTCTCCATAAAAATTCCTCCAGTCAATGCTAATAGTATAGCATTTTTACTTGTTTTTGCAATCTTTTTAGTTAAATCCTTTAACAAAAACACTTAAGGTATTAACCAATTTATTAACGTCTACCGGTTCAGCAATATGGCCATTCATTCCGGCATTTAAACTATTTTGAACATGATTTTGTTCAAATAAATGAATTAAAGTAGCTAAATAACCAGAAACAGCATCCACATAACGATCTCTTAAAGCAATGACTACTTCATCCACATTACTTAATGAATAGACACGGCTAAATTCAGATAGATCTTCTTTTTCTTGTGTTAAAAAGATTTTTCTGGTTATGTCGTTATTTTAACACCAATCGTTTTATCATCTAAATCTCTCATTGTATAGAAGTTACTATCCTCTAAAACCGCTACAACTTGACGCGCATTCATATAAGGGCCCACCCAAGCATAATCCTCTTCGCGATTATTCATTGAAAAACAACTCCAAATACAATCAATTTCATGGCTTTCTAAATAGTCTTCCTTTTTATCCCATTCTTTTGCATGCTTCTTTAGCGATCAATACATCGATTCCATCTTGTTTCCCTTGATCATTGATATAATTAAAAGGACAGTAATCATCATAACCAATAATAAGTTAAGGTAATTCTTTTTTATTTTTAGTACAACCCATCATGATAAAACTCATACTAAGTAGAATGCAAATAAATTTTCTTTTCACCTTTGCTTCCTCCATTATTCACACATTTTCTTTATCTTATTGAAAAATAAAGTCTACTGTCAAAAAAAAGTCAAATTTCATGCATAAACACACACGAATTTTGACTATTTAAGATTACGATAAATGTCTATCGATTATTCGTAAAAAATTCAACAAATTTCTTTGATTTAGCAGGTAGATTAAAATCATATTTATTTCCTTTACAAACAAAGGTAAGCTCTCCTTTAAATAAACCTGCTTTGCCTTGAACGGGAAACATTTTATCAATTTCAATTTTTGCAAAACACTTACCATAGGTATTATCTAAATGGGCTTCTAAAATAAATAATGATTTTTCATAAACACTAAGTAAAACTAAACCTTTAGAGCTTGGATCACTTAAATCAATTAAATTAGGACTAGAACAATAACAAAAGATTTCTCTTTCATCTAAAAGCTGATTTGCTTTTAATTGTTCAATCACTTGTGGAACTTTCATTAGTCTTTAAATTCTCCTTTTAAATCGAAAGCATGATTCATTGGTCCACTTCCCTTTCCTAAATCAAGGTTTGCCTTTAAAGCTCCTGATAAATAGTGTTTTGCTTTAGCAATAGCTTTTTCTAAAGAATAACCTTTTGCTAAATTACTAGCAATTGCACTAGAAAGTGTACAGCCTGTTCCATGTGTATTTGAATTATTGATTCTTTCTCCTTCAAACCAAATCAATTTTCCATCATGGTAAAGTAAGTCATTAGCATCGTTAACACGATGTCCGCCTTTTAATAAAACAGCACAATGATAGGTATCTCCTATTTGTTTAGCTGCTTTTTCCATATTCAATGCATCAGTTATTTTTTGCTTAGATAAAACTTCTGCTTCTAAAATATTAGGTGTAATAAGCGTTGCTATAGGAAATAATTTTTTACTTAACGTACTAACAGCGTCACTTTGCATTAAATCA
>URQL01000291.1 GCA_900550005.1 uncultured Erysipelotrichaceae bacterium | reverse complement strand
TCCGGTTATTGATGAAAAAGGTTCCGATTCAGCAATGCTTGATAATACTCTAGAATTTTTAGTTATGGCTGGGATCGAACTTCCTAAAGCAATTATGATGTGTATCCCAGAACCTTACGAAAAAGACGCCAGTATGTCTAAAGCCAAAAAAGATTTTTACCAATACTATGCAACGATGATGGAACCTTGGGATGGTCCAGCTTCTATTTTGTTTAGTGATGGTGATTATATGGGAGCCATTTTAGATCGAAATGGCCTTAGACCAAGCCGTTATTACATCACAAAAGACCATTATCTTATCTTAGCTTCAGAAGTTGGAACATTAGATATTGCTCCAGAAAACATTCTTTTTAAAGACCGTTTAAGACCTGGTAAAATGCTTTTAGTGGATACCCGTGAAGGAAAACTTATTGATGATGATACTTTAAAAGAAAACTATGCTAAGGCTAAACCTTATGGTGAATGGTTAGAAAGCGATCTTGTTGATTTAAATAACTTAAAAATCCCTAATCAAAAAGTACTAAAATTAACTGGAACCAAATTAGCTATTATGCAAAAAGCACAAGGGTACTACTATGAAGATGTTTACCAATCGATTTTACCGATGGCTTTAACAGGCAAAGAACCAACGATGGCAATGGGTGTGGATACGCCATTAGCGGTTTTATCAAAACATCATCAACCTTTATTTAATTATTTTAAACAACTCTTTGCCCAAGTAACCAATCCTCCGATTGATTCTTTACGAGAAGAAATGGTTACTTCCACAACCCTTTATTTAGGAAAAGATGGTAATTTATTAAAAGAAGATCCAAAAAATTGTCATGTCTTAAAAGTCGATAATCCAATTTTAACGAATACCGATTTAATGAAAATCCGTAGTAATCAAATTGAGGGCTTTAAAAGTGCGACTCTTGATATGACCTATCTTAAAAATTCTTCCTTAGAAAAAGCCATCAACCGTTTATTTAGACAAGCGGATAAAGCTTATAATCAAGGAGTGAATATCCTTATTTTAAGTGATCGTAATATTGATGAAAACCATGTTCCCATTCCTTCCCTACTTGCTGTTTCTGCAATGAACCAACATTTAGTCGATACGAAAAAAAGAATGTCAGTCGCTTTAATTATTGAAAGTGGAGAACCACGAGAAGTCCATCATTTTGCCTTGTTACTTGGCTATGGTGCCTCTGCTATTAATAACTATCTTGTTCAAGATACGATTGGGGATCTAATTGATCGTGATTTATTGGAAAAAGATTACTACGCAGCTGTGCATGATTATAATGATGCAATTTTACATGGTATTGTGAAAATTGCTTCTAAAATGGGAATTTCCACAATCCAATCTTATCGTGGCTCACAAAACTTTGAAGCGATTGGGATCAGCAAAGAAGTGATTCAAAAATATTTTAGAAATACCACAAGTCCAATTGATGGAATCACTTTAAAAGATATTGAAGAAGAAATCAATTTACGTCATCAACGTGTTTTTGATCCTTTAGGCTTACCTGTTAACCTCAGTTTAGAAAGCAATGGTATGTCTAAACTTCGTTCAAATCAAGAAGAACATTTATATAATCCACTTACCATTTATTTATTACAAAATGCAACGCGTAATCAAGATTATGAGCTATTTAAAAAATACTCCAAATTGATTCATGAAGAATTGACTCCTAAAAATTTAAGAGGAATGCTTGATTTCAAATCAACACGAAAACCCATTGCCATTGATGAAGTAGAAAGTGTCGATTCGATCGTTCAACGTTTTAAAACAGGAGCAATGTCTTATGGATCTATTTCTAAAGAAGCCCATGAAGCTTTAGCTATTGCAATGAATCAGTTAAAAGGAAAATCGAACAGCGGTGAAGGGGGCGAAGATGCCATTCGTTATAAACTTAATGAAAAAGGGCAAGATCCTTCTTCAGCAATTCACCAAGTGGCATCCGGTCGTTTTGGGGTAACAAGTGAATATTTAGTTCATGCTAAAGAGTTGCAAATCAAAATGGCTCAAGGAGCAAAACCTGGAGAAGGGGGACAACTTCCAGCTGGAAAAGTTTACCCATGGATCGCTAAAACAAG
>URQL01000290.1 GCA_900550005.1 uncultured Erysipelotrichaceae bacterium | reverse complement strand
TGAAAAAGACACAAATAGAATTGATATTAAAGAAATAATTGATGCAAGTGAAAATGGATTTGTTTTTATCTGTGATGCAATAAATGAAATGTCTGAGACAGGTCAGAAAAGTTTATTGAATATATTAAAGAAACTAAAAAAGAATCCGAGAATTCGTATTGTTTTATCCTATAGAATAAATTCGATGGATGAAACAATTCTTAAGGAATATCAAGAACTATCTGAATACGAGTATAAATTTCCAGGAGTTTCGTTTGAATCTGCATTGGGAGAGATACTTAAATTGCCTGTTCCAGATGTTTATTTATATGAAGATATTTTGTATTCAAATAATGCTTTATTATTAGGTATGCTATGTGATGTACTATCGTCAGAAAAAATTGCCAATGAAAGAGAAAATGGAATTGCATCTGTCACTTATATTTTGGAACATTACATAAAGACTACTATAAATAAAGTATTTAAGAATAACTTAACCTGTCAAGGTATTGATATATGGAAAGATACTAAAAGAGTTGCACAGTGGATGTATAGGAATGGCAAGAAGCAAATCAATGAAAAAAGCTTGCTATCAATAATAAAAACAGATAATAATTTTATTCTATCTATGACACAAATGGGATTTATGAATTGTTATGAGTATAATGGTGAGAAAAATTATTATTTTGTAATTGATTCGTTAACTGATTTTTTAATTGCTAGGTCATTGTTTGAAGATATTAGCAGAAAAGAATATCAGCAACAGGTTGCAATTATAAAATCAAAAACAGGTGTATTGTATGGCCTTGAAGATGCACTGATTATTGCAATATTTGACAATTTATCACCAGACTATGTGAAAATTAGAAAACTACTTAAGGATACTGAATTGATGCAACGTCTTGACATTAGAGATTTGGTTAAGGTGCATTTTAAAAGTAACGATATTAAAGCCTTTCAAGAAAATTTTAAGGAAGTTGATCATAATGAGTTATTAACGATAATGGGAGGATTTACAGATAAACCATTTAATTGTAAAAATTATTTATTTGAATATTATTGTGAGAGTTGTGCAAGAATAGGTGAACTGTCTAATATTTTGGCAGGATACTATTTTCAAAATGAAATAAAAAACAGGCTTAAGAATGTGTTATATTTTACTACGTTAAATGATAGAGCAGACAGAAGAGATGATGAAGCTTTTTATTTTGCTTTGCTTTGTTGTGCAGCACCCAATAAAGATATTAGGTGTTTGGCAGTAAAACTTTTATATGAAGTTGTTTCAAAGGATGATGGATATATCGATAAGATTATTATTGAATATGATAAGATTTTGGATTTGTATATTCAAGAAAGTATTATATATGTTTTAAGCAAAATAAAATGTGGTAATGAGAAAATCCTAGATTTTTACAATAAAATTATTAATTCACAAGAAAATCTAACTGCAAAAAGCATTCGTAGAATAGCTGAATATCGTGGTTCAGCATATTCATTTATTATGTGGAATAGAAAAGATCTATATAAGTATAATCAAAATGCAGAGGTATCAGATTATTTAAATGATATATTATTAAATGTTGATTTAATGAATAAGGATTTTTGGCCATTTAGATATTTCGGAAAAGATCATATTGATATGCATACGCAATTTTTGGTAAATGATAAGTACGAAATTAAAAAAATAAATGATTATCTTTATAATAAATATGCATGTGTTTGTGGTGGAGAATGTAGTGGTTGGATGACATTTGAAAAAATAGTTATGCCAGAAATCGAATTAATTGCAAAGCTTGAAACAATTGATATGAAATCTTTTTTCCAAGAGTTTGAAAATGTTTTGAGATATGTATTTGATTACTATGGAACTTTAGCAGATAGGAAATCAATGAATATGCGAGAAGTGGATTTTAATCATTCTGTTTATATGAAGTGTGTGGATATTGCAACAGGCTTATATTATGGAAGTTTGATGTGTAATCACTATACTGACCAGTTTGCGACATATAATAATCGTCAGAACAATATTGGTTATGAAGTATATGATCCATTAGAATATGGAGAAGATGTTATAATTACGGCACCAATTCCAACATATCAGGATT
>URQL01000289.1 GCA_900550005.1 uncultured Erysipelotrichaceae bacterium | reverse complement strand
GTTAATATCTTGAACTAAAACTTTTCCTTCAAGATATTTAATATCATATTTAGCTTCACGAACAAATTGATTTTTTAATTTTAAAATTCTTAAATTTTTCTTTTTCTTTAATACTTCTAATGCATCTTCATCAAAATCAGGAGCTGCAATAATTTCTAAGAATGTTTTTTTCATTTCTAAAGCTGTTGCTTTATCAATTTTATAGTTTACAGCGATAATTCCACCGAAAATAGATTGTGGATCTGCTTCATAAGCTTTTAAATAAGATTCATACCCTGTATTACCAATAGCGACACCACAAGGTGTTGAGTGTTTAATCGCAGCCGTTACGACTTGATCTTTAAATTCTCTTACAAGAGCAACTGCACCATATAAATCATTAACATTGTTGAATGAAATTTCTTTTCCATTTAATTGTTCATAATCTAATAAAGAATGTTGAACAAAAGGATCAACGTAAGCATTAGCACGTTGTTGAGAGTTTTCACCATAGCGCAAATGTTCTGTTTTCTTTAAAGAAATATTTAATGTTTCTGGGAAGTCATCTTCTACTTGGTTTGCAAAATAACGAGAAATCATCGCATCGTAACTTCCTGTTAAACTAAATGCTTTATAAGCTAAATTTAGTCTAAAATCAAAATCTGTTTTATCTTCTTTAATCGCTTCTAAAACTTTACCATAATCTCTTGGATCGGTAACAATTAAAACATCTTTAAAGTTTTTAGCAGCAGAACGAATCATTGAAGGACCACCAATATCGATATTTTCAATCATATCTGCCATTGGTTTTCCTTCTTTTAATGCTTTTTCAAATTGATAAAGATTAACACAAACTAAATCAATTGGCTCAATTCCCATTTCTTTTACAGTTTTACAGTGTTCTTCATTATCACGACGATAAAGAAGTCCACCATGAACTTTTGGATGAAGTGTTTTTACACGTCCATCTAAGATTTCTGGAAATCCAGTTACATCATCGATAGCAATACAAGCAACACCAGCTTCTTTTAAAGCATTCATTGTTCCACCTGTAGATACGATTTCATAACCTAAATCAACTAATCCTTTAGCAAATTCAACAATACCTGTTTTATCTGTTACTGAAATTAATGCTCTTTTCATTTAATTTTTACCCTTCCTTCTTTTACTTCAAGTTTCCCTTGGCAATATAGATTTACTGCTTTTGGTAAAATACGATGTTCAATTTCTAAAACTCGAAGTTGTATTTGTTCAGCTGTTTCTAAATCATCAATAGCAACGGCTTCTTGTAAAATGATTGGGCCTCCATCAACCTCTTCATTTACAAAATGTACTGTTGCTCCACTCACTTTTACACCACGTTTTAACGCAGCTTCGTGAACATGTAATCCATAATATCCTGGTCCACAAAATGAAGGAATCAAAGATGGATGGATATTAATTATTTTATTAGCATAACGTGTTGTCAAACTTTCTGGTAAAATAGCTAAATAACCTGCTAAAACGATAAAATCGATTTGTTCTTCTTCTAAACGTTGCATAAGTTTTTCTTGATTACGAATCACTTCAGCTTTGATTGAAGCTTTTCTTGCCCTTTCTAAACCGTAAACATTCTTACGGTTAGAAACAACAAGTCCGATTTGTCCATCAATTGTTCCATTTTGACAACCATCAATTAAAGATTGTAAATTCGTTCCGCCTCCAGAAATGAAGACTGCCATCTTTAACATAATTCGACACCTTTATTTCCAGCAACGATTTTACCAACTTGATAACATTTGTCCCCAGCTTTTTCAATTGCTTTCATTGTTTTTTCTACATCACTTGGATCAACAGCAATTACCATTCCAAGACCCATGTTGAATGTATTATACATCATATGTTCTTCTACATTTCCTTTGCTTGCAATTAAGTTAAAGATTGGTGGTACTGGATAGCTATCTTTTTCAATGATCGCTTTAGCTCCTTCAGGTAACATTCTAGGAACATTTTCGTAGAATCCTCCACCTGTAATATGAGAACATCCTTTAACTTTTACACCTGCATTTTTAATGTTCTTTAATGCTTTTACATAAATACGTGTTGGTGCAATTAAAGCTTCACCAAGT
>URQL01000288.1 GCA_900550005.1 uncultured Erysipelotrichaceae bacterium | reverse complement strand
TTTTATTTCTTTTTAGTGGTTTTAATCCTAATTTAACCATTATTCTATAAACTTTCTTATGATTTACATTATAACCCTGATTTTTTAGTTCTAATGTAATTCTACGATAACCATATCTTTCTTTGTTGTTAGTAAATATTTCTTTTATTTTTTCTTTTATTTTTTCATTTTTATCATCTTTATCCGTTTTTGATAAAGTATAATAATATACTGATTTAGCTAGACCAGATACTTGTAGAAGAATCATTAATGGGTATATTAGCCGAAGTTCACTTACAACTTTCACTTTTTCTTCTGTTGTTGATTCTTCCTTGATTGAACAACGGCTCTCAATTTTTTAAGTATTCAAGCTCCGCTTTTAAATATAAATTTTCTTATTCTAATCTTTTAATTTTTTCATCTTTAGTTTCATTTTCATCTTTTTTTGTTGTTTTAGACATAGTTGGCCGACCTCGCTTTCGTTCAACTATATTATAACAACTTTCTTTATAATTTTTAATCCAATTGTTTAACACACTTTTACTTAATAAGCCGATATCCAATGCCACAGCCCATTGGGCTTCACCATTAATTAGAACTCTATCTATTGCTTCCTGTTTCTTTGACTTAGTATGAATTCTATTTTTACTTGTTCTTAAAATGTCTATTCCATGTTTATCTATCAAACATATCATATACTGAATTACAATTTTACTAACATTATACTTTTTAGAAAGTACAGAAAAAGATACTCCTTGTTTTCGTTCATTATAAATATTTATTTTTTCTTCATAATTTAATTTTGACATATAAAAACCTCGTTTCTATGTCCAAGAAACGGGGTTCATATCACATTGAATACACTCTTTTCTTTTGGAACAGGATTGATTTTGTTAATTGTGATTACTCTGTTTGTCGGCACATTTAGCGTATTAGCTCAAGATGGTGGATCTAATAGTGAAATTGTTTCTTTAAGTGAAGAAGTCATTGCGTATGAAGATACGATTCGTAAATATGCAAAAGAATATGATATAGAGGACTATGTTTCTTTATTACAAGCTATTATGATGCAAGAATCCGGTGGTAAAGGAAATGATCCTATGCAAGCGAGTGAATCAGGATACAATACAAAATATCTAAGAGTTCCTAATGGCATTACAGAACCGGAATATTCTATTGATATTAGTACACATACTTTTTCGGATTGTATTAAAAAAGCAAACGTAAAAGACCCGTCAGATACAGAACATATCTATTTAGCTCTTCAAGGATACAATTATGGTTCTAACTATATTGAATGGGCAATTTCTAACTTTGGTGGCTATTCCAAATACAATGCACAACAATTCTCGGATATGAAAAAGCAGCAATTAAAGGTTTCCGGATATGGAGATCCATCTTATGTAGAGCATGTTATGCGCTATGTCGAAATTACCTTTAGAGGTGGAACGAATCCAAACTTCAATAATATGGAATCATGAATTACAAAGAATCCATATGCCAAAGCAGGCTTATATGGACAATGCCCATGGTTTGTGTGGGGAAGATTTTATGAACTTTATGGTTATGATCCAGGCTTTACAGGTAATGGCTGGGATTGTGTGGATCAACTTGTAAAATCACATCCAGATAAATTTGAAAGATCTTCTTCACCAAAAGCAGGAGCTGTATTTTCAGGCATCGATAAAAATCATGTTGGTATTGTTTTAAAAGTAGAGGGTAATAACATTACAATCCAAGATGGTAACTATGATGGCATTACTAATACATTTGAAGATGCAAAAAAGGATTGGCAAACTAACACCTATGCACTTGATTACTATAGATCAAGAATGGATGATATTGTATTTGCCAATACAAAATAAAAGTGGAGAAACCATCATCTCCACTTATTTGCATTTTGATGTTGTTGAACAACTTTCTTTGCTTCTTCTTCCGTACGATATAATTTGCTTTCACGAACACGTGTTCCAGAAGTACCACAATTACCATCTGAAGATCGTATTGTACAGAATCCACCAGCATTACGCATAACCGTAGCCTGTTTAATAAAGATGGAAGAAGCAATAAAGTAAACAACATCACCTTCGTCAAATCTTTTCAAATTATCATCTCCATATTTTGT
>URQL01000287.1 GCA_900550005.1 uncultured Erysipelotrichaceae bacterium | reverse complement strand
AGTTCATGATGATCATGATCGTATTGACAAACCGGGAACAAAAATCGATATTGAATCGAACCTCTATGTTAAAGGACAAACACTAAAATATGTATCTCGTGGAGGCTTAAAATTAGAAAAAGCAATTGAATTGTATCATCTTGATTTAAAGGATAAAATTATGCTTGATATTGGCTCTTCAACAGGTGGATTTAGTGATTGTGGCTTACAAAATGGAGTTAAAATGGTTTATGCTTTAGATGTAGGTACAAACCAATTAGCATGGAAAATTCGTAGTGATCCTCGTGTTGAAGTAATGGAACAAACTAACTTTAGATATGTTGAAATTGAACGTTTCAATAAGGGACGTCCTGATTTTTGCTCAATTGATGTTTCATTCATTTCTTTAAAGCATATTTTTCCTAAACTTTACGAAATACTAAAAGAAGATGGCCAAGTTGTTGCTTTAATTAAGCCACAATTTGAAGCTGGTCGTGAACAGGTTGGAAAAAAAGGAATTATCAAAGATCCTTTAGTTCACCAAGAAGTTTTAGAAAAAGTATTAGGTTATGCTAATGAAAATGGATTTTGCTTAGAAGAAATCACTTTTTCACCTATCACAGGAGGACAAGGCAATATTGAATTTTTAGGTTTATTTAAAAAAGGAGTTCAAGAAAAACAATTTGATTTTTCTCAAGTTGTTGAACAATCAAGTACATATTTTGGAAAGTAGGGATAGCTATGATACAAGAATTATCTATTCAGAATTTTGCTATTATTGAAAAAACAAAAATTGATTTTAGCTATGGAATGACCGTTTTAACAGGGGAAACAGGAGCAGGGAAATCCATTATTATTGATGCCATTTCACAATTATTAGGACAACGAGCAAAACCTTCGATGGTAAAAGAAGGACAAGATAAAGCCTACATTGAAGCTGTTTTAGATTATAATCAAAGCCCTGAAATTGATGCACTCTTAGAAGAATTTCATATTGATCAAGAAGATCTTCTTTATGTTTCAAAAGAAATTTTAGCAAGTGGGAAAAGTGTTTGTAAAATTAATTCTAAAAGCGTACCAATGGCTGTTTTAAAACAAATTCTACCTAAACTCATTGATATTCATTCTCAATTTGATAATCATAGTTTACTTGATGAAAAGAATTACCTTGAAGTTTTAGATAATTTTTGTAAAAAAGAAATTCATGAACAACAAACCCTTTACCAAAAACATTATCAACTTTTTATACAATATCAACGTGAATTAGCTCAACTAAAAAAACAAGAAGATTTTTTAGAACAAGTTGATTTTTATAAAAGTCAATTAAATGAAATCAATCAATTCGATTTTGAAAATGAATCGATCGAAGAACTAGAAAAGCAACAGGATTCAATGAAACAATTTCAAAAATTAAAAGAAAACATGCAACCTTTTAAACATTACATGCTTGATGATCAAGGCGCATTACCTCAATTCTATACTGCTTTAAATTATCTAGATGAAATCAAAGAGCAAGAGGGTTTTGAATCTTTTTTTAATGATTTATACGATTTTTATTATAAATTAGATGAAATGACACAGGATATTTTAGATACCTATCATCAGGTTGATTTTGATGATTATCGTTTTGAAGAGGTACAAGAAAAATTAGCAATTGTGCAACGTTTAAAAAGAAAATATGGACCTGGTATTGATTCTATTTTAGATAAGAAAAAAGAAATCGAAGAACATATTTATGAATTAGAACATTTTGAAGAAAAAATTGCTTCTTATCATAAACAAATTGAACAAGAAAAATCAATTTGTCTTGATTTAGCAAAACAAATCCATGAAGTTCGTGTTCAAAAAGCAATTGAACTTTCTAAAAAAATAACAAATGAACTTCATTTACTTTATATGGAACATGCTCAATTTGAAATTAAAGTGACTGAGGGTGAGCTTCATCACAAAGGAATGGATCTTGTTGAATTTTTGATTACAACAAACGTGGGACATACTAAACAAAGCGTTGCCCATATCGCCTCAGGCGGTGAATTATCTCGTATTATGCTTGCTTTAAAAACCATTTTATTGGAAAAATCATCTTTAGAAACAATCATTTTTGATGAAGTGGATACTGGTGTAAGTG
>URQL01000286.1 GCA_900550005.1 uncultured Erysipelotrichaceae bacterium | reverse complement strand
TGATAAAATACATCTGTAGAATTTGTTTTTTCTACTAATCCAATTTCAATTGAATCAGTAGATTGAACAACGTCACTTTCAATTTCTAAATTAATTAGATCTTCTTGTTCTAAGTTCAAAGTATCAAAAAAAGAAATACGTGTATTTGAATTTAAATTTTCTATCTCTATTCTCTGTTCAGCAAGTAATTCTTGATTATGATAAACTCTTACTGCAATGGCACCATTATCATTTTTTTGACTATCTTTAAATTTTAAAAATAAACCATTATAATTACCACTTGGTAATGAAATTTGTTGTTCCAAAAAAGTATTTGAAACTAAATTTTGAGAATAATATTGATTATTATCATTCACTTCATAACTATAAACAACTTTTTCTTTTTGATTATAATTGCGTATTTTATAAAAATACATTCCACAAAAAGCAATAAAAAAAATACATAGAATAACTACTGAACTCGTTATAGGTTTACCGCTATTATTCCTTTTCTTCATTTGCTTTCTCCTTTAAAGCAATTGCATGATTTAAATTTTTAACTTTTTCATTTAAAACAGAGATTTTTGTTGTTAAATTAAAATTCATTAACAATAAGAAAAAGATAAAAAATACAAATACAAAATTAACTGTTGATTGAAATCCTAGTTTAACTGCAAGGAAATCCATAATACCAGAAAAAATACTAATTAAAATCAAGAAAATTGATCCTAAAATCCATACAATAGAATCGGCAATATTCATTTGTGATTTTCTTATTTTTCTAATTACCATAATAAATGTTAATATTGAAACAATAATTAAAACAATTTGTAATGTTGTTGTCATATCTCACTACCTCTTTCTTAATAATTGTACAAATAAAATAGATATAATCATTTCTGTCATATATGTAATAGAACGAATTGGATTTAAATAACTTTCTCCAAATTCACGTTCGCTCATTTGTACTTGTACTTCTTTTATTTTTTTATTTTTTAATAACATATAAACAAGTGTATCAGGTTCTGGAGGATAGTTCATGTTTAATCCATATTCTTTCATTGTTTCTTTATCAAAAGCACGCATTCCAGAAGTAGGATCATTGATTTTTTTTCCTGTTGTTAAAGTAATTAAACCTGTTAATAGACGACTTCCTAACATACGCGCACTCCAAGGTTTCTTTTCCGTTACAAAACGAGATCCAATAGCAATATTATTTCCTTTTTCTATTTCTTCTACTAAATTTTTTAGATACTTAGCCTGATGTTGTCCATCTCCATCAAATTGGATAGCTATATCATAATCATTTTCAATCCCATATTTTAATCCAATTTGAATAGCACTTGTCAATCCATAATTAATAGGCAAGTCAATAAAATTAAAGCCATTCTTTATACATACTTCTTTTGTATTATCTTTAGAACAATCATTAATTACAACATAATCATAATCGCAATTATTCTTAATGTCTTGTACTGTTTTTTCAATGTTTAAGGCCTCATTATAAGCCGGTACAATAATTAATACTTTCATATACACTCTCCTAGTCTTTATTTTGTTCAATTTCATTCATTGATATTATCATTGTTATCAATAAACCCACTGCTAATAACAACATCATTATTGCATAGCCTAATGATGCCCCAACTAAATTCATTCTAATAGCTAAATCCTTAACTACAAATAAAGATATAACATAAACTGTCCCATATGTAAATAATACCCTATTTTGCATACGCATTACTGTTAATATATAATAGAATGCCGTTGTTAAAGCACTAAAACCTCCACCAATCAAAATAATCATTAATTCGTTTCTATAACTGCTTAAATCTGTTGAATAAAGAATAGATAAAACAGGTATTCCTAAAAAATATCCTCCAATTAATGCTCCAATTGTTAAAACAACAATCCAAATAACAATCATTTTAATAAAATTGATAAAACGTTTTTTATTTCCTGTTGTCCAAGCTATTGATAAATCACCAATAATTGGTCGTAATATAAAAATACTAAATAAATTAATTACTGATGTTGGCATAAAAACATAACCAAAAATACCTTGTAATTCTTTACTAGCAAAAGATTGAATTGCATATTTAGGCGAATTAATTAAATAAATAGATAAGAAACTACAAATACATAGT
>URQL01000285.1 GCA_900550005.1 uncultured Erysipelotrichaceae bacterium | reverse complement strand
TCCATAAACGTTCTTTATTTACAGTTTGACGATAAATGGCATCGACACTAACAATAGGATCATCTTTTGCTTTCAATAAAGACATTGCTTTTTTATATAGTTCAAAATTAGGTCGAGCATACTCGATTGGTTCATAATAATGCAAAGAAGTTCCTTCTTCAACAAAAGCTTTTCTAGGAATGAGTATATCTCCAATAGTTACACAACTTGCATATGCCCCACACATCCCTACTGAAATTACCGTCTTTACACCTAATGCTTTTAAGGTTTCAATCGTATCTACTGCTTGAGGAGCACCTCTTCCTCCATCTAAAAAACAGATATTTAAATCCTTAATTTCATAAATAGGACATTTATTTAAAAAGCGTGGAAACAACGCTTCCATTTGACTGACATCCTGATTCTCTTTTAAATAGTCAATAGCTTTGCTCATAAAAAACACAATCGCTTTTTCTGGTAATTTTAATTGACTATCACGATGAGGACTGTGGATTTGATCCCTAGCAGTAATCATCGCTTGAGAATGATCATTAACGATTCGAAACATTTAAAACCTCCCCACCTTCTACTAAAAATATAACTCAATTATAACATTATCCCCTTCTTTACTCCAATAAAAAAACACAACAGCTAAGTTGTGTTTTAACGTGTTGGTCCTGCTTTTAAAATATGATCAAAACGTGTAAAGAATAAAAGTGTTGTTATTGAAGCCGCTAAAATATCACTGACCGGTTCAGCTAAAAAGACAGCAAATACTTGATTTGAAATAAAATGTGGTAAAATCAAAATAAGTGGGATCAATAAAATGATCTTTCTTAAACAGGCAAGTAATAAAGAAATTTTCGCTTGTCCTAAAGCCATAAACCCTTGTTGACAAGCAATTTGGAAACCAGTAGAGAAAATACCAGCCATATATATACGAAGAGCCCAAGATGTATACGTTGTAAGATTTTGATCTGAAGTAAAGATTCCTGCAAAAACTTGAGGAATACATATCATCGCAAGCCAAAACAATGCAGCATAACCTACACATGTTTTAAATTGTAAAAAGAAAGCTTTTTTAACCCGTTCATTCTTTCTCGCCCCAAAGTTATAAGACATGATCGGTTGTCCACCTTGACAAATTCCTTGTACAGGCATAGTAAGTAATTGAGATACACTGGTAATGATCGTCATTGATCCTACTGCAACATCACCACCGTATTTAGATAAACTTGATGTAAAAGCAATCGATAATAAACTTTCAGTTGATAACATAACAAAAGATGAAATTCCTAAAGATACGCAAGGTAAAATGTATTCTTTTTCTAGACGAATATTTTCTTTTTTTATTTTTAAAATCGTTTGTTTTCCAGTTAAAAATCTCAAAATCCAAATGGCACCAACACTTTGACTTAAAATCGTCGCTAATGCAGCACCAGCTACCCCCATATTTAATACAAAGATAAAAATAGGATCTAAAATAATATTAATGAGTGCACCAATCACTGTTGTAAGCATAGCAATCTTAGAAAACCCTTGTGTTGTGATAAAAGGGTTCATACCCATCACAATAAGGACAGCAATTGTTCCAATAATATAAATTCTTGAATAGGTTAAAGCATAAGGTAAAGTAACTTCACTTGCTCCAAATAATACAAGCAATTGAGGAGCAAAGACAAACATCACAACAGTAAGAATAACCGCTAAAATAAGTAACAAGCAAAAACAGTTACCGACAACCTTTTGAGCTTTATCATTTTCTTTAGCCCCCATATAAATCGCAGCTCTTGGTGCACCACCAGCCCCAGCCAACATGGCAAAAGCATTGACTAACATAAGTAATGGCGTAAACAACCCTACTCCTGTTAAAGCTGCCCCGCCAATTCCAGGAATATGCCCAATATAAATACGATCGACAATATTGTAAAGTAAATTAACAATTTGAGCAATAACTGCAGGAATCGCTAAAGAAGCAAGTAATTTAGGGATACTTCCTTGTCCCATATCATTTTTCATACTCATTCCTCCTAAAACGCTTTCCATTATAACATAAAATAAATTCAATTGCTAGAAATTAGTTCTAAAATGAACCTTTTAGTATGAAACGAATGTGTTATTGTCTTAGTATAACGAAATTGATTTTGTCTCAACAT
>URQL01000284.1 GCA_900550005.1 uncultured Erysipelotrichaceae bacterium | reverse complement strand
TACGATAAGCTTCAACTGCAGTAGATGCAAATAAGACAGCATTTCCTTGTTTACCTTCTGTTAGAAAATAAAGGATTGGATCATCATCATTGGTTTGTTCCATCTTATTGCTGTATTTAGCATAAAGACTTAGTTGATTACGAATAAATGTCGTCACAGTAAAAATAGAATCATTTTCTTCTTGATATTGGTTTTTAAAGTACATATTCATTGTTGATTCTAAAGATTTTGGAACAGTTAAATAATGATCATAAACAAATTGACGATAAACACTTTCTGCTTGAAGAAATTCGTTTTGATTATCTGTTTGTGGATTATTAATCCAATCGGATGTTAAAAAAAGTTCATAAGGATCACCACTACTGATTTCGTTAAAAGAATAACCTTTTGTACCAAAGAAGGTAAATGAAGTATAATTTTGATCCTTATTCTTTTTAATCTTATTTGAATCGAAAACAAAAACAGAATTGGATGTATAAATATATTTACGGTTAGCTCCCACGTTATTTACAACCACACTATTAGCATCAATAGAAGCTTCACCAGTCGTATTATAAACACCTAATGGTGCAATAGCGTTGTAGCCATGTTCCATTAACCACTCAAGCATACCAGAATTTTGATAACCGTAATCTTGATTTGTTAAAGAAGTCCAAACACCCTGATCATAATTACTTCCCACAAACCCTTTTAAATAAAGTGATTTCACTTGTTGCGTTTTAACTTGTAAAGTGGTCTTATTTCCATCTAGTAAGCTATCTGCTTTACTTAAATCACCTTCAGGTAAATTATCTTTACCATAGCGCAAAGTATTTACTTCACTAGAAACATTGTGGCGGAAATTTTCAATAAATAAAATGGTTTCATTTTTTTCAAAAACAGTAATAAAGAGCGTTGCAAAAATAATACTTAACCAAATCACACGGGTACAAGCTCGCCCACTATCTAACCAAATGATCCACATTGAAAATAATCCTACTAACATTAAGGCAAAACCTAACATTGAAAAAAAATCGATCATGAAATAAATAAATAGAATTATAATCGAAAAAATCCATAAGAGATAAATTTTTTTATGTGTAAATAGATAATCATATAAACTATAGACTAAAACAATCAACCATAAAGAAACATACAGTTCTAAAACTTCATTAGAATAACTTAAATTCAAGAAATTGATTCCATCTTGATAAGCATTATTCCAACATAAAATAAAATGATTAATAATCTGTATGATCCCACTTATAAAAGGGTGAATTTGCATAACACCCACAAGAATAAAAGTTAAAATAAGATCAAAATATCCTATCCAACGTTCTTTTTTTAAGTAATGAAATAATGAAAACAAGAAAAGACAAAATAAACAAGTGATAAAATACAAAAGAAAACTTGAATCATGCCCTAAAATAAATGCAATAAGTAAGCTAAATCCAAGCATAAAGATAAAGCAAAAGAAAATAAGTTGAATTTGATCTTTTGTATCCATTAAGAATTTTTTCATTTATCTTCTCCTTTCTTTAAATGTAAAGTGTATATTTTAACTGATCAATTTTATCATAAGGAATTTCAATAAATTGAATAGACCCTTTTTCACTCATACGGATTTCGCTATCTTGATCTCTAATTGCAATAGCTAGTACACTATGTCGATTAGCAATTAAATCTAATTTTTCTGAAAATTCATTATTTGTTACATAAATGATATAAGAAAATTGGTCTTTAACCTGATCAATCAAGAAATAATCCAAAGATTGGTTCTTTTTTGAAGGTAATGGTGTAGACATCCATTTATCCAACATCCTTTGAAATTCTTGTATAGAACTCACTGGCAAATATTCTAATTTTTGATTTGACGTAAACCCAACACAACAATCATCTTTATGATAAACAAGTTTGTTGACTAAACTACTGGCAAAACATACACTTTCATTTAGCATTTCTAATGAAACGTTTTCTAAACATGAATAATCAAAAAGAACTAAAGTCTTATAACCAAATAAACGTGTTCCTTCTTTTAAAATTTCCTGATCTAATTTTGATGAAAGCTTCCAATGAATAGAACGAATATCATCACCTGGTTGATATAAACGTAAATCAAAGATTTCAGTAAGATCATTTCCTTTTTGTTGTTGGAAAGTTA
>URQL01000283.1 GCA_900550005.1 uncultured Erysipelotrichaceae bacterium | reverse complement strand
AGCCTTATGGAGCTTTTGCATTATTGCCTAATCACTCAACTGGCTTGATTCACATATCAGAAATCTCTGAAGGCTTTGTTAAAGACATTGAAAACTTTGTACATATTGGTCAAACCATAAAGGTTAAAGTTTTAGATATCGATAATGTAACACATCAAGCTAAATTGAGTTTAAAAGCTCTTGATGGCAAATCAAAACGTCGTGATCGCCGCTTAAGTTACAAATGCCAAAGAAAACAAGTACGCGAAACCCCAAAAGGTTTTGAACCTTTAAGACAAATGTTACCCGTTTGGATTAAAGATGAATTGAAAAGGTTGGAGGATAAAAAAGTATGATTAAATTAGATTTAACAAACGCAAAACTTAATGAAGATCTTCTTTCTTACTCAGACAAAGTAAAAGAACTTCATGATATGATCCATAACAAAACTGGTAAAGGAAACGATTTTTTAGGTTGGTTAGACTTACCAGTTAATTATGATAAAGAAGAAGTTGCACGTATCAAAGCTAAAAGTCAAGAAATCATTAATAAAGTTGACGTCTTATTAGTTTGTGGTATTGGTGGTTCTTATTTAGGAGCTCGTGCTGCTATTGAAGCATTAAATGGTTTATATCCTACAAATAAAGTAAAAATCATTTATGTAGGAAACACATTCTCATCTAACTATATTTCTCAAGTTAAAGAATATATTAAAGATAAAGAATTCGCAATCAACTGTATTTCTAAATCAGGAACAACAACTGAAACTTCTATCGCATTTAGAATTTTCAAAGAAATTGCTGAAGAAAGATACGGTAAAGAAGAAGCAAGAACTCGTATTATCGCAACTACAGATAAAGAAAAAGGTGCTTTAAAAACATTAGCTAACAACGAAGGATATGAAACTTACACAATTCCTGATGATGTTGGTGGACGTTATTCAGTTTTAACTGCTGTTGGTTTATTCCCAATCGCTGTTGCTGGAATCGACATTGATGCCATGTTAGAAGGAGCTGCTAAAGCTAGAGAAGATTACAACAATAATGACTTAGCTACAAATGATTGTTACAAATATGGTGTAGCAAGACAAATCTTAAATAAACAAGGTTACCCAGCTGAAATGTTCGTAACTTACGAATTACAATATGCAATGCTTGCTGAATGGTGGAAACAATTATTCGGTGAATCTGAAGGAAAAGAAGACAAAGGAATTTTGCCAACATCTGCTACATTCTCAACTGATTTACACTCACTTGGACAATTTATCCAAGAAGGATCAAAAGTTTTATTTGAAACAGTATTACAAGTAGAAAAACCAATTTCTGATGTTGTTATTCCAAGTGATAAAGACAACTTAGATAACTTAAACTACTTAGCAGGAAAATCTGTTGATTTTGTAAATAAAAAAGCTGCTGAAGGTACAATTGATGCTCACTCTAATACAGGTAATGTTCCAAACATTCTTGTTAAATTAGATGAAATGACTCCTTATTCATTTGGATATTTAGTATACTTCTTTGAAAAAGCATGTGCATTATCTGTATACTTACTTGGAGTTAACCCATTCAACCAACCAGGTGTTGAAGTTTACAAGAAAAACATGTTTAAACTATTGGGTAAACCAGGAGTTAAATAATTAAACTTACATGACCAAAGTCAAAAATGGCTTTGGTTTTTTTATTTTTTATCCTATTTTATAATAAATATGCTATGATGATAGTAGAAAGGGATATAGATTATGAAAACAAAAAAATTTTTTTCTTATTGCATTTTGTATTTCTTTATTAATAAGCGGTTGTAAAAAAGGTAAAAACAATGATAAACAAACGGCAACGATCTCACCATCTACAAATGAAGTTACAACAAATCCATCTACAAGTATAAAAATAGATGATAATCAAGATTGGGTATATGATGCCAACTATTCACATCCTACTGATGTTGACTCTTATTACGCTTCTATTGATCAATCAAAGTTAATCGAAGCATCAAGTTTAATTGTTCCCTATATCAATATCAACTCTGATAATGCCTCACAAGCAAATAAACAAATAAGTGTTCTTTACCAACAACTGATTGACCATTTTAACGAATACGCTAAAATAGGCATTCAATACAATACAGTTGATTATCAATATTTTATAAACGATCATTATTCATCAC
>URQL01000282.1 GCA_900550005.1 uncultured Erysipelotrichaceae bacterium | reverse complement strand
ATTTAGAAGATATAAAATCAGATGGTGCTATTCTAATTTTAAATGAGAGTGATGTTTCTAATGGACTATTAGGTAATAGCTTGGTTGGGGATACACTTTATATGAACGAAGAATTAGCTGGTGACACTGAAACAATTAAAGCAGTTGTGGTTTTACCTGAAGATGTCGAAGGACTTTATGTCGATTATAATAATTTTAGTCGTATTGTGGCTTTTTCAACAAATTATGGATTAAAATACCAAAAAGATTACACGATCATGGAAACAGCAGAAATAACACTAGAAAATAAGGCCTCAATTACAAAAGTTTCTGCCGCTGTTGATCAAGCTATTATTAATAGTGGTGTACAAGATACTTATTCTTATGATAATGTAGTATTACGTACACAAGAAAATGAAATTACTTCTTTCATTATTGAATCTTTACTTTATCCATTATTTACTTTATTATTCATTATTTCATTGCTTAACATTAACAATGTTCTAATTGGTAATGTCCATATTAAACGTGGTGATATTAGTATTATGAAATCAGTAGGGATGACATCATTACAACTTTATAAACTTTTCATTTATGAATATTTAGAAGGCTATATCAATGCGTCCGCTTTAGTTTTAGCAATTTTTTTACCAATTTGTTTTATTGAAGGTAAACTTCATTTAACATCTGCATTTAAATTAGGTGAAAATATCTTAATTACGATCTTGGTATCGATTATGATCGTAGATACTTTACTCGTATCGATTTTAGCGGCTTTTTCATTAAATAAAATACGAAAAGTTGAAGCAATTGAAAATATGAAAGATGTTGTTTAATCAAAAAAACTCTTAGTAGGAATTAAAATCCTTGCTAAGAGTTTTTTTATTTATTGTTTTTGAAATATTCAAGCCATTTAAGCCCATCTTCTAAAACAATCGAATCAACGATTTCATCTGTTTCGTGATTGAAAAAATGAACAGTAATTTGGTCTTGATCAATTTGTAAAATAGCGTAAGTTCCAAACCCATAAGATCCACGATTAAAAAGTACACTACCTGGATTAATAAAGTGAATCCCTTCTTTAATTTGGTGCGTAGGAATATGTGTGTGTCCGTGTAAAACAAGCGTACATTTCATTTTCTTTGCTTTTTCAATTAAAGCATCATAGCCATCATATACATGATAGAGATGCCCGTGGGTAACTAAAATACGCTGTTTTTCGATAGATAAGAAGCGTTCTTTATCAAAGTGAGGATCTTCATCATGATTTCCTAGAACTGTAATAAATCCTTGTAATAAAGGGTCATTAAAGGGAAGTGAAGAATCACCACAATGAATAAAATAATCACAGTCTTTATTTTTTTTAATGATACGGGCAAATAATTCATCTTCACGATGGGTGTCACTTACAACGAGTATTTTTTTCATTTTTTAAAAAGAAAATGCGGAAGTAAAACCCCCGCAAATTGATTGATTATGTTATTTTTATTTGTTATTGAATTTGTTAATTGTATCAAGAGCAAATTCAAAAACTTTTTTACCGTTCATTGTTCCGTATGCAGTCATTTCAATAACGTCTACTGGCCATTCACCATTAGCTAATTTTTGAACTGCTTTTAATTTAAAACGAACTTGAGGTCCTAATAAACAAACATCAAATTCTCCTACGTGTTTAGCGATATCAGCTTCTGGGATTGCCCAAATTTCTGCTTCAACTCCTGCTTCTTTAGCAGCTTCTTGCATTTTTGTAACTAATAAGCTTGTTGACATACCAGCTGCACATGCTAACATAATTCTTACCATATTGTAACTTCCTCCTATATAAATAATTTACATATATATTAAACCACATTTTTAGTGATTTGTCACGCATTTTTGAAACCGACTACAAAAAAATGTTATTAAATTTTGATAGCTATTTAATTAAATCTATTTTATAATAAATTTGTGAAAAATAAAAGAATTGAGGAGGATTATGCATGTCAAAAGCCATTATTACAGTTGTAGGAAAGGATCAAGTAGGGATCATTGCTAAAGTGTGTACTTATTTAGCTGAAAAAGAAATTAATATTTATGATATTTCACAAACTATCGTACAAGAATATTTTAATATGATGATGATTGTTGATGCATCTAAGATTTTAAATCAATTTGAAACCGTATCGAACGAACTTGAGTC
>URQL01000281.1 GCA_900550005.1 uncultured Erysipelotrichaceae bacterium | reverse complement strand
GTACACAAAAATCCACTTCATCCCCTAATTTGATTTCATTTTTTTTAACTAAACTAAAATAGCTATAAAAATAATAAACGATTTGTGGTAATAGACGACCAATGTTAATGGAATTAGCAGAAGAAAGAAAAACAGAGTGATCTTTACAACATTGTTTTAAAACATCATCATTAAAAGCTTTCTTCACTGCACTTTGAGCATCATCAAAATTTCCATCGATTGCAACAACTTCTACATTACTTCCTGTTTGGGTTACCATTTGTTGTTTTTGAATAGCTGATACCCCAACACTAGGATAAAATACTTTTATTTTTGTTCCTTTTACATCTTTAAAACCTTCTAAAGCCGCCTTCCCTGTATCACCAGAAGTTGCTGCTAAAACAAGAACCGTTCGTTTTTCTTCTTTGATTTGTAAAGCCAAAGACATCAAACGTGGAAGTAAAGTTAAGGCCATATCCTTAAAAGCGGCCGTTGGTCCATTAAATAATTCGCCCACGTAAACTTCTCCCGCTTTAACGATTTTAACCACTTCTTTAGTTGAAAAAAGATTAGCTTCTTGATACGCTTCTTGACAGGCATTTTCCACCCCAACGTAACCACGTTCATCCACAAATTGTTTAATGATCGTACTGGCTAAAGCTGGATAAGACAATGAACTTAAAGCATTTAAATCCAATTTTTCAATTGCAAAATCCGGAACCAGTAATCCCCCATCACTGGCTATTCCTTGTAATAAAGCATCATAGACATCAATTCTTTTTTGTTTACCTCTTGTACTTTTATACATTTTTTCCATAGAACCCCCACCTTTTCTTTTTTTCATTGTAAAAGCTTCTAATTTTATTGTCAAATAAAATATAAAAAACTTTTATTATTTTGTTTTTACACAAAACAAGTATAAAATTATCGACAAAATAAAAAGTCTATTGACACAAAAAAAGAATAATGATACTATTAACCTAATCAAAAAAGGGAGGGGTCTAAAATGCGTATGATGATGACCATGTATAATTTATAAATTAAATAAATAACATGGAAAAAATGATGCACAATTTAGACTACTAAAAGCTTCATTTTATGAAGCCTTTTTTGTTATAAAGGGGGTATTGTATGATCATTGGTGTGATCGGACTTGGAACAGTTGGTTATGGTGTCGTCGATATCTTAACCAAAGAAAACAAACGACTTTCTAAAAAAATAGGACAAGAAGTCGTTGTGAAATACGGTTGCGCAATGGAAGAAAGAGAACTTCCAGAAAGCGTAATTTTTACATATAATTACCAAGATGTGCTTCAAGATCCTGAAGTAGATGTAGTCGTTGAACTTATTGGGGGAACAACGATTGCAAAAAAAATTATTGAAGAAGCATTGGATGCTAAAAAACATGTCGTAACAGCAAACAAAGCATTAATTGCTCATCATGGTAAAGAACTATTATTAAAAGCAAATAAACAAAATGTTCATTTATTTTATGAAGCAAGTGTTGGCGGTGGAATTCCTATTATAACTCCACAATATGAATCCTTAATTGCCAATAACACAAAAGAAATTACAGGTATTTTAAATGGTACAACCAATTTTATCTTATCTTTAATGGAAACAGATAACTTAGACTTTAATGAAGCCTTAACAATCGCTGATGGTTTAGGTTACTTAGAAGCAGATCCAAGTTTAGATATCGATGGGATCGATGCAGCACATAAAATTACGATTCTTGCCAATAATGCCTTTGGCGGATTTGTTGATTTCAACAAGCTTAAACCGACCGGAATTGCTTCTGTTACAAAAACAGATATGGACTATGCCAAAAAATTAGGTTATCGTATTAAATTATTAGCTCGTGCTAAAAAAGAAAATGGCAATTATTTTATTGATGTTTCCCCTACTCTAATTAGTAAAGATGATATGGTCGCTAATGTAATGGGAGCATATAATGTAATAGAAATCGATAACGATTATGTTGAAAATGTTTTATTTTACGGAAAAGGTGCAGGCCGTTATGTAACAGCTTCTGCTGTTGTCGCAGATATCATAAAAACAAGCCAAAAAGAATTTTGGACTTATCAAGACCGTGATATTGAAAATGTTTCGCCAATTACAAAATCAAAATATTACATTCGTACAAATAGCCCTATCGACTACGACTATGAATATTATTAC
>URQL01000280.1 GCA_900550005.1 uncultured Erysipelotrichaceae bacterium | reverse complement strand
CGAACTTTTCACCATTAACTGTAAATATCTTATCTTCAATATTACCAGTTCCGTCATATACACCAATACCAGCAGCCAGTTTCGAATATGCATCCTCACCTGCTTTTGAATTAGCTACAGCTGTAGCTTTACCATCATCCTGTTTTGTTAATACAACATTAGGTGATGAACCAGCTTCTTTTGCAGTAAATGTAATTGTACCATCAGCGGCAGATGTTATATCAAATGTATTAGCCAAATCTGTTTTCTTCAATTCACCAACTATCGATTTAGCATCCTTATCTAAATCATTTTGACCTGTGAACTTAACAGTTGTTGTAGATGCATTACCATCTTTATCCATAACAGTTACTGAATAAGAAGCAATAAATGGGTTACATTCGTAATCCATTTTTTATTTCACACAATTTGCCATTTTTATATGAAAATATAAAGAATTTATTCTATTGTTTTAAATAAAAAGAAGAGGAAAATTAAATCCTAACTTTAAATTTACTTCCTTATTTATATTTGCCATCGTCTTGCTTATAGCAAGTAGTATACCAAGTAAAAATAAAACAAGAGTTGAACAATTCTTAAATAAAAATATAACTGCATCCTCTTCAACTGCTACACCAATTTATACCGTTTGCTTAGATGCAGGTCACGGTGATGAAGTGTAGGTGCAAATACCGATGAAAGAACTAAAAAGGATGATTGTCTAAAACTCACTTTAGCAATCAGAAAATATTTAGAAAAAATTCAAATATCCAAGTCGTCTATACGCGCACAGATGATACATTTATTGCGGTAGATGACCACCCTACCATTGCCAATGATTGCAATGCGAATGTCTTCTTATCGATTCACCGTAATTTTTATGAAGGAGATCAAAAATAGAAGGATTTGAAGCTTGGATCGAAAGTACAAAAAAAACAAGAAGATATCGACTTTGCTAGTTGCTTACTCGATAGTATTGAAACAGCCTTACCTGAAAGTACTAATCGTGGTGTAAGATTTGGAACAATTGATGGCTATGAGGAATATGCAGTCAATTCATAATCCAATATGCCTTCTTGTATTTTAGAAATGCGCTTTTTAACAAGCAATTTAGACAATTCATTTGTGGATCAACATACAAATGAACTCGCTAAAACATTAAGTGAAGCCATTTCCAACTATTTAACAACCCATCAATCAAATAATATTACATAAATAAAAAAAGGTGCGTCGCACCTTATTTTTTTTGTAATTTAGATACCGTCTTAAGTACCGTATAAAGTAAGAAAACATCAAATGGCAACATTAATAAATTCTTCAAAATACGTACTTGTACATAGAAAATATAAGCTTTTCCATAAAGAAGATGAAGCCATAAAGGGGTTAATGTTAAATTAATCAACAAAACAACCACAATTCGAGCAACAATCACTCTCTTTAAAGTAATCTTTTTTCGATAGAAAAAGATACCATAAATAAACCCCAATAAAAATTCATTTAAAGCAAATAAAGGCATATATGCACCACTAGGATTTAAAATATACTTTAACGTATCACAAATCACTCCAGCAAAACCACTGATGATTGGTCCATATAAAAAACTACAACCAGCCATGGCAAGTGAAGAAAAGCCAATTTCTAATGTTTTAGGTATAATCACAATTTTAAAGAATCCTAAAACACAATCCAAAGCAACAAATAAAGCTGTACCTACCAGTTCTTTGACATCATGTAAAGCTTTTGTGCTTTGTTTGATTAATCCTGGTAAGGATTTTACTTCTGTTAGTAATTCATCCATATAATAAAAACCTCCTTTTCTACTATTGTCATGAAAAAAGAGGTCCCTAAAAGTTTATTTTTTCATGCAACAGCGGGATGCGAAATATATACCGCAAGAAAATCTTTTCGCCTAACTGACAACTCCCCGTTCAGTTAATACTTAACGCATATATTTCTACTCTGCTAACATGTTCCATTATAAATGAATTTTTACTATAAATCAATATGTTCTACGTATTCTAAATATTCATCAAATGTACCTAAACGATCGATCACACCATTAGGGGTAATTTCAATAATACGATTTGCAATCGTTTGTGTAAATTGGTGGTCATGAGAAACAAATAAAATATTTTCTTTAAAACGCATTAATCCTTCATTGACTGCTTGAATTGATTCCAAATCTAAATGGTTTGTTG
>URQL01000279.1 GCA_900550005.1 uncultured Erysipelotrichaceae bacterium | reverse complement strand
GCCACTATGATCAGGTTCCATATGTTGAACAATAAGATAATCAGGTTGTCTATCTTTTAATACTTCTTGAATGTTTGCTAACCATTCTTTACCAAAATGACCATCCACACTATCCATAACAGCGATCTTTTGATCTACGATCACATAAGAATTATAAGACATTCCGTGACTAACAGGATATTGACCTTCAAACAATTGAACTTGATGGTCATTTACACCAACATAATAAATATTTTCGCAAATTTCCTTCATTTCCATTCCTCCTTGTCTTTATTTTAAACCTAATTTCAAATTAAACAATATTTATGCACTAAAATCTATTTAAATTTTTTTTGAAATAGTTTATAATCTATTTAAAGAATTGTTGAAATAGGTGCTGAAATGACAAGTAATGAATTATTCCAAGCTTTAGCGGATACAACACGTCGTCAAATATTAATGGAACTTAAAAGAGGAAAAATCAGTTCAGGTGATTTAGCAATCAAGTTAAATAAGACACCACAAGCTTTATCTTATCATTTAAATAAGTTAAAAAAAGCAGGTTTGATTTATGAGACAAAATATAAAAACTATATTTATTATGAATTGGATTTGACTTTATTTAATGAACTTTTATTATGGATCAGTGAACTTAAGGGGGACAATTAAAATGAAAAAATTATATGCTTTATTTATGATTCTACCACTAGGTATATGTAGTGGCATTTATCCTTTTTTACCTAGCCAAATTCCTGCTCATTACAATGCATTAAACCAAGTGGATCGTTATGGTAGTAAGAATGAAATCTTTATTTTACCTGTTATTGTTATTCTTTTTGGAATGTTCATGCTTGCTATGAGTAAAATAGCAAAAAAACAAGAAAGAAGCAAAGAAAAGAGTAATGATGAAAGAATTTGTTTGTATGTTGGTTTGTTAAGTTTAATTTTATTTAATGTTATTTGTTGCTTTTTTCTTTATTGTAATTTTAATCAAATCGAAAATTTAAATTCTTTAAAAATCGATTTGATGCAGATTTCCTTTGGCTTTATTGGCTTAATGTTTATTTTGATTGGAAATCAAATGACAAAACTAAGACGAAATACTATTGTGGGTTTGCGTACGCCTTGGTCTATGAAAAATGATGATGTTTGGAAAAAATGTCAACGTTTTGCTGGAATAGGGATGATCGTTGTAGGAATTTTACTCATCATTTCAAGTTTTTGTCTAAAAGGAACGGTTAATTTATGCATGTCAATGGGACTTATTTTAATTGATGCGTTTGTGGACATTATTTATTCTTATCGAGTTTCAAGAAGGGAAGCGTAAGCTTCTTTTTTTCTTAAAAGATAAAAGAGTGTTGTAATTAAGATACGAATTTTGTAAAATAGGAATTAGAAGAAAATGAAAGGGTTTAATTGTAACCAATGAAGATAATGAAAATGATAGAAAATAAAATGACTAAGACGATCTTAGTTGTTATTAATATTGCTTTAATTCTGATAGCTGTTTTAAGCTCATTTACCTACTCTAGAGCAGTTCAAGAAAACAAAAAACAAACACAAATCGATGCATTTTGTTCAACTATTGAATCGATGAAGCAAATATCGATAAATTATTTAAAAATGGAAGAACGTTTTGCGAAAAATTGGGCAAGTTACATTTCAAGTCAGCATTTCAATATGGATGAGGCTTTAGACTATATTCGTTCTACCAATACGCAAGAAAATCGTTATGCTCATATCGTTGATATGGATAGTTATGAAGCTTATTCAAGTTATAAAGAAAATACGAAAGTTCATTGTTACGAATTTTTAAAAGAAGAATCAAATGATTTTAGTCGTATCTTTATTAAGAATATGCAACATATGTTTAATGATGATTATGATGATGTAAGTATTTTAGGTAAATTTAGAGCGGATGATACACAAATCTTATCCATTGCTGTAGGAACACGTGTAACGATTCAAATTGATGAATCGACCTCAAAAGATTATCTCTTAGTTCGTTTATTGCCAGTTGAAAGCATGAAAGAAATATGGGTTTTTCCAGTAGAGTATCAAAGTGTAGAAGTAGGAATCATTATGGCTGATGGGAATTATGTTATTCAATCCAATGCCATGAAATCTTCAAGTTTTACGGACTTTATTCGTTACTATAACTTTTTTGATGATTATAATAAAGTAGATGAATTAAGTGA
>URQL01000278.1 GCA_900550005.1 uncultured Erysipelotrichaceae bacterium | reverse complement strand
TATTAAATTTGAAAACCAGTTTGCTGGGTAAATTTCACTATTGTCGCGATTCCAAGTAACATTACTAACATAATTTGATACTTTCATTTTTGTACAATTCAAAATTTTATTAACATAAAATTGGTAATTGATTCCAATAAAATTTAATATAATCTGAGTAGCTCTTACAATGATTTTTTTTATTTTCGAAGTATTATCAGAATTAATGGTTAATCGCAAAATCCAATGTTGATATTTATTCATACTATTTAATAAATTAATATTTTTTTCATAATCATCATAAATGTAATCTAATGGAAAAACATCTACCCAAAGTCCTTTTTGAAACCTTTTATTAAAATTATCTTTAACCATTGTACTTCTATCATATATTTTAACAAACGGATATTGATAATTTTCATCACCAGGTAACTTAGCATAAATATATTTTGAAATTTCATTGTCTTGTTTCATTAAATTTATAAATTTATCATAATCACCCCGTTTCATCATAACATCAATATCATCATCCCATGGTATAAACCCCTTGTGTCTAACTGCACCTAGCAAAGTTCCCCCTATTAAAAAAACTTCAATATCATGCTTTTGGCAATAATTTTGAAGTTAATAAAATTTTCAATTCTTCCAATTGAATTTCACGTGTATTTAATTTTACCATATACAAAATAAAGGCATTTAAGCCTTTATTTTCTCCTCCCTCCTACTAAGTATTTTACATTATATTTATAATACAACATAATAAATGTTTATTCAACTTTTAATCAATCACTAATAAAAACATCTTAATACCAAGTTCTATACTTCTTGTAATGATTTATCTGAAATAATTAAATCAAGCATTTCATCTCGAATTTCTGTAGTTGTGACACCTGGACGATTGATAAGTTCTCTTAATGATTCCAATCGCCAATTAATATCTGCACGCGTAATATCCATTGGTGCATTTTTATAAATCAAATTATTTTTTGTTTTTGTTGTATTTTCACCATCTAAACGTAATTCTTCAAACATTTTTTCACCTGGACGAAGTCCGATTTCTTTAATATCAATATCTTCATAAGGTGTAAGTCCTGCTAAACGAATCATTTTTTCAGCTAAGTCTAGAATTCTTACTGGTTCTCCCATATCTAATACAAAGATATCTCCTTGACCAGCATAGAAACCTGCTTGTAAAACAAGTTGAGCTGCTTCAGGAATCGTCATAAAGTAACGAATAATTTCTTTACTTGTAATTGTAACTGGTCCACCTTCAGCAATTTGTGCTTTAAAAATTGGAATAACAGAACCATTAGATCCTAAAACATTACCAAAACGTACTGCTGCCATTTTTGTAACACCATTATGACCATTCGCTTGAAGCAACATTTCTGTCATACGTTTTGTTGCCCCCATAACATTCGTTGGGTTTACCGCTTTATCTGTACTAATCATAATAAAACGTTTAACTTTATGTTCAATACATGAATGAATAACATTATTTGTCCCAAAAACATTATTTTTAATGGCTTCCATTGGTCTTGTTTCCATTAAAGGTACATGTTTATGTGCTGCAGCATGGTAAACCACTTCTGGTTGATAGTATTCAAAGATTTCATCGATCGCTTTTTTATCACGAATAGAAGCAATTAAAGATTTAATTTCAATATTTTCACTCATTTTACCATGAGCAACATTTCTTTTAAATTCTTGTTCAAGCATATATAAATAGTTTTCATTAATATCGATCATAATTAATTTACGAGGTTGAAATTTAACGATTTGCCGACATAACTCGGAACCAATACTTCCACCAGCACCCGTAACTGCCACGACTTTATCTGATAAATAAGAGCTAATTTCACTTTGATCTAACTTAATTTCACCTCTACCAAGTAAATCTTCTATACGGATATCCGCTACTAATGCATCATTTTTAGTATTATTCTTCATTTCAAAATTCATAATTTTTGTTTTGATTCCACTAGCAATACATAAATCATAAATTCTTCTTAAATCTTTTTGATTTACATTTGAAATGCAATTAAAGCTTCTTGTACACCATATTCTTCTTTGATAGAAGCAATATCTTCTGTCGTCCCTAAGATATCGTAACTTCCAATACGAATATCTTTTTTAGTATCATCTATAAACCCAACTACTTTATAGTTTAAACTATTATTTTGACCAATTTCTTTTAAAAGTAAATGTCCTGC
>URQL01000277.1 GCA_900550005.1 uncultured Erysipelotrichaceae bacterium | reverse complement strand
TTAGAAACAAAAGCTAAAAAGGAATTTGATGAAAAATTTGATGAAGAATATAAAAAGGAATTTGATCAAAAATTTAATGAACAATTTGAAAGTGAATTTAAAACAAACTTTGATCAAACTTTTAAAACACAATTCGACCAACAATTTGAATCGATGTTCAAAACAACTTTTGATCAACAATTCGCTTCTTCATTTGATGAACAATTTAGCTCACAAGTAAAACAAGCATTAATGACAAGTGGCTTAGATGAAAAAACGGCTTCTACGATGCTTGCTAGTCAAATTACACAAGCCAAACAAGACGGAAGTTATCAAAAAGCCTATGATCAAGCTTATCAAAGCGCTTATCAAGAAGCTTTTACTGGAGCAAAACAAGAAAATTATGATAGTGCTTATGCAAGTGCCTACACAGAAGCTTACACGTCAAGTCACGATGAAGCCTACAAAACGGCTTATGACGAAGCGTTTAATAGTGGGTATCAAGAAGCTTACGATCAAGCTTGGCAAAAAGTACAAGATGAAATCAATGATAAATACAATGAAGCTATTGATAAATATGAACTAGACGATCCAGATTTTAAGGTAAATGCAGTGACTGTTTATGAAAACTTCTTTAAAAATGCCTCAGAATCACGTGATGATCAAAGCAGTATTGGTAATATTCGTGTTTATAAGCAAACCGATGATATTAACTTAGCTTGTCTTATGGATGGGACTTTTCCAACTAAATCTAATGAAATTGCTATCGATCGTATGCATGCGGATAATGCCAATTTAAAAGTAGGGGATACGATCTATGTTGGCGATCAAGATTATACGATCGTTGGACTAATTTCTTATGTTAATTATACAACTTTACATGAAAAAACAACAGATTTAATGTTTGATGCAATTAAATTTGATGTGGCTATGGTAAGTACAGACGGATTTGAACGTTTAGATCAAAATGTTCATTATAGTTATGCATGGAAATATAGCACTTCACCAGTTGATGAAAGTGAAGAAAAAGCCATGTCAGATGACTTTATGAAAGCTATGCTTACGCAAGTTGTTGTTAGTGATCAAGAATTAGAAGATTATGTACCAAATTATGCTAACCCTGCTATTCATTTTGCAACAGATGATATTGGTTCAGATAAAGCGATGGGTGGTGTTTTATTAGATATCTTGATTGTTATCATTGCCTTTATTTTTGGGGTTACAATTTCAAATACAATCGTTAAAGAATCATCAACTATTGGGACACTACGTGCATTAGGTTATACAAAAAAAGAATTAGTAAAGCATTATTTATCTATGCCAGTAATTGTAACTTTTGTTTCTGCTATCATTGGTAATATACTTGGTTATACGGTATGTAAAGGTGTTGTTGTAAGTATGTACTATAATAGTTATAGTTTACCGTCTTATACAACGATTTGGAACATGGATGCTTTTATTAAAACAACACTGATTCCAGTATTTTTAATGTTTGTGGTGAATTTGATTGTTATTGTGCGGATGATGAAACATACACCACTTCAATTTTTAAGACATGATTTAAAGAAAAAGGAAAAAGAAAAAGCAAGACGTTTACCAAATGTGAAATTCTTTATTCGTTTCCGTATGCGTATTATGTTGCAAAATATTTCTAATTATTGTATTTTATTTGTCGGTATTTTCTTTGTCTTGGTCATGTTAGCTATGGCAGTAGGTATGCCAGATACCCTTTCTTATTATAAGAAAAATACAAAAGATATGATGTTTGCAAATTATCAATATGTTTTAGCAAGTTATGAAGATGAAGATGGTCATGCTATTATTACAAGCAATGATCAAGCAGAAAAATTTGATATGAATTCATTGATTCGAAAAAGCGATGAATTCGATGAAGAAATATCTGTCTATGGTATTGAAGATGGTAGTCAATATGTCAAAATTGATGATTTAAATACATTAAAAAATAATGAAGTTTATATTTCAAAATCTTATAGTGAAAAATATGGTGTTAAAGTTGGCGATGCGATCAGCTTAGATGAAAAATATGATCATATGACTTATGATTTTAAAGTTGTTGGTTTATATGATAAAAGTTTGAGTTTATCCGTATTTATGCCAATTGAAAATTACAGTACAATTTTTGATTTAAAAGAAAATGAATTTACAGGTTATTTAAGTAATGAGGAAATAACTGATATTGATCAAGATCAAATCGCAACAGTGATCACTG
>URQL01000276.1 GCA_900550005.1 uncultured Erysipelotrichaceae bacterium | reverse complement strand
AGTGAGCATGAACTTGTTTGGTTCTTAAATCGGCTGGTTCACTAATAAAACGTTCTTTGCATTTAACGACAACCGGATAATGTAATTTTTTAGCTTGTGTTAAGAATTGTTGAACACTGCTTGGTTCAATAAAAGCTTCAAATAACACCTTTTTATTTTGATCTAAGATTATTTGTCCATTATTACAAATGACACAATCCCAATTGATAATTGAGTCAATGGGTGTACGTAAATAGGAATCATAACTTCTTCCTGTGGCAATCCCTAAAAGATAACCCGATTCTTTTAATTTTTTTAGTGTTTGAATGGTTGAAGTGGGAACTTCAAAACCATGATGATTCATTAAAGTACCATCAATATCAAAAAATAACATTGGTTTCATATAACAACCTCCAAATGTTAATTATAATTAGACTTAAAAAAAAGTAAATAAAAAAAGCCATCATTAGATGACTAATCTCTTAACTTGACAAACAGATTTAATACTACTGATTCCTAACATTGCTTTATAAACAACAAGTGTAATAGCAAAATCAACAAATGTGTGAATAACTGTTCCGCCACCAACTAAACCTAAAACAGCAGTAACGAATCCTTTTGCATAGTAACCAGAAGATAAATTATTACCAAAATAAAATGGACATACACTTAGCATTTCTAAACCACCATGAACAATAGCAATAATAATAATGAAGGTAATCATTTTTGCTGTTGATTCCATTGTTTCTGGTTTCTTACTTAAATAAAGAGCACCACCAAATACCCATACAACTTGAGTTAAAGCACGTACAACAACAACAATTGGAAAACCTGCCATGAAGAATCCTAAAGTTGTTCCAATAGCAACAAATAAAGCAACTGTAGGTGAAACAAACATCGCAATCATGATCGCTACGTGACTAGCTAAAGTAAAAGATGCAGGTTCAAGTACGATTTTTGGAGCAATCATCGGAATGATGATCCCAATTGCACAAAGTAAAGCCGCAATGACCATTTTATGTATTTTATTATTTCTCATTTAAAACCCTCCTTAGATATGTGTCTTGACACATTTTTAGATTATAAATAGCTTTTAACTATTTGTCAATATCCAAATCAATAATTTCTGTTTGCTCACCTCTTACAGTTTTGCATAATAAAATTAGACAGAGAGGTGAGGGTATGAGTCGTTATCAACATTTTGATGAAGTTAAAGATCATTTTAAAATTCATGATTTGGAAATTGATGAGGCCATGCATCAAGTCTATGTAGAAAAACAAGCCATTACTTTAACCAATCGAGAATATCAACTTTTAGTTTATTTACTAAAGCATCCTAATTTTATTTTTTCTTGCGAGCAATTATTGGATCAAATTTGGGGAGATGGTTTCTACGAGGATGAAAGAGTGGTTGATACTTACATTAAGAAAATAGGTGTCTATACAAAGTATATTAAAACAGTGTCTTCTGTTGGTTATGCTTTTAAAGAAAAATTAGGATAAAGAAGATTGGAATTCAATTATTTTTATGTATTCCTTTTTTTGTTGTTTTATTTAATTCTTACAGCAAATTAAAGAAAGAATATTTTCAAGAAACAAAGAGTTATAAAGATCCTATTTTAGCGTATGAAAATCAGTTACAACCTTTATCCTTTTATGCTACCTCATCTTATTATCAACATCGATTAAATGATTATTATGAAAATAACTCTAATTTTTTATTGCTTGATAATCAAGAGAATGTTAAAGAAACATTTCCAAGTTGAGATTGGTTATCCTATTGGAATTTGCAAAATAATGATATTTTAGCGATTTGTCAAAGTATTTTAGAATTACATCACTTTGATTATGGTGTAAAAAATACAACAAGGGGTGTGTGCTTCTATTTTGTGCTTGACTAAACATTAAAAAATGCTATCCTTAAAAGGTGGGAGATGAAGTTCATGAAAAGTAAAAAATTCATACTATTAGTACCTATTTTAGCTGTATTTTCATCTATTATAGGGATTGTAATTAAAATAAATAAATTAAGTCATAAAGTAAAGGAAAAATAAAAAATGGAAGTCAAATTAGCACAATTAGTTGAAGCACTTGAAGCACATGATTTGCTTGTTCGTGCACAAAATAATGATTTAACAATTAAAAGTTTAGCTTTTCATTCACAAAAATGTGGTGAACAATGCTTGTTTATTGTTAAAGGGAGAAATTTTAAAAGAGAATATTTAACCTCTTTACA
>URQL01000275.1 GCA_900550005.1 uncultured Erysipelotrichaceae bacterium | reverse complement strand
TGTTAATCCAAAAATAGACGCATTAAAATAAATATTTTCTCTACCTGTAAAATCAGGATGGAACCCTGCTCCTAACTCAAGTAAAGATGTTAATTTTCCTTGAGTTTTAATGGTTCCTTCTTGTGGATAAATAATTTTTGTCATTAATTTTAATAAAGTAGATTTTCCACTTCCATTTGTACCAATTAATGCGACTGTTTCGCCTTTTTTAATATCTAAACTAATATTTTTTAATACTTCATGATATTCAACCTTATTGTTTCTTGAAGTAATTAATCTTTCTTTTAATGTTTGTGGTTTATCTGATTGCAATTTAAATCTTTTAGACATATTTCTAACTTCAATTGCATTATTTACATCCATAATTTCACCTCTTTTTATATCGTATACATTATAGCATACATACGTGACATTATACCATAAATTTCATTTTTGCCAATTTATTTTCATTCATAATACTCTTTTTTTTTATGATTCCAAAATGAATTTGTCCCAACTTATCAAATATGATTTTGTCTTATTTATGCCGAGGAAACTTATTGATAATAAGTATTCCTAAGTTATACTTATTCATCAAAAAAGGCGTATTTCCATGTATTTTTACCTTTTTGATGAATTGTCAGGTTCTTAGGAATAGAGACTCATTGTCAATAAGGAAATTGGAATAAATTTAAGACATTTTCAAGTTTGGTTCACATTTATTTTCATTTATAAGACTCTTTTTTTAAATAAAAAAGCACAAGAATTTCTTCTTATGCTCAATTAGTAATTTAAAATAGCAATAAATCCAGTTAAAATAGTTGACGCTTGAAACAAACCAATTAACTTAATCAATAATTGATCTCTACGCAAATCTGTAACTATAAAATTATTTCTTACTACTAAATAAAACATTGGTAAAAGTGGAATAAAATAACGACCTTGAACTCCTTCAATAACATCCCATCCTTGTGGAGTATGTCCAGTAAACATAGAGTACATAATAAGTAAAATACTACCTGAACACAACACTAAAGCAACAATTTTATCTAAATTTTTAATTTGAATTTTATCTTCTTCATCCTTAACTAAAGAAATAAAAATAACAACAATAAAGCCTAAAATAACATACCAAGGAATTTCAATACGAAGCCAACCTAAAGAACTTCCAATCATTCTCGTTAAATAACTTGAACCATATTTTTTTACAGTTTTCACAAATACATGGATTGCCGACGCTGGATTTGCAAGAGCCCAACTTAAAGTATATCCCGGAGCCTGAGCCCATTCAATTATATTTGTTTGCAACCCGACATTAGATATATTGGTCAATTGAACACCAACAATAGCAATCACTGCTCCTAAAATACATAATACATGTGGCCAATATTTAAACTTGTATTCTTCCATATTTTTCTTTGGAATCAAAATTGTTAAACAACAAATTGATGCATATACAATTTTGCAGGGTGCTAATAAAATACTAAGTATTGTCACAATAGCTATATCTTGTTTAGTAATCTGTTTATTTGAATAAATCATATCTAAAATATACGCACTAAGAATAAAAGCTAATGATAAAATCATACCGTCATAAGAATACGAACATACTAAATGAGTAACCATTGGTAAAAAACATAACGTAAACAGCATTGATTTACCAAAAGGTATCTTTTTAATTGCAAAATACATTAAACCATAGCAAGCTAACATATTGAATATTCTACCTAAATTATACAAATAAAGTGGTCCCAAATGAAAAATTCGTGCAATCACAATCCCAATAGCTGCTGGTACATAAGCAATTGGAGCATTTGTTACTAAATTATCAGAAACTGGCTGCATCTGTGCATTAGAGCAAAATAACTCATGATTTTCACTAACCTTATAATAAGATTGTTTATTAATTATAGAATCAGTATCAGTATAAGTTAAATCGCAAGTTCTTTTTTCACTTCGTTGATTTGCTTTAAACATCATTATATTCGAATATTGATATGCTGAATCAAAATGAAGTGCTTCATCTGGTATTGTTTCCGGTGTAAAAATCGTTAAATATGCTAAACAAATAATAGGGAATACTCTTAGAAAAATTCCATGATATCCTAAATGTGTAAATTGATTAGAAAATTTTAAACATCCCATAATGAAAGCAAAAGTAAAAATTGTTGCTATAATATAAATAGTTTCAATTGAAGTATCTTTTTCTAGCTTAATTAATTTAACATTAATTAAATCAGATTGCTCCAATCC
>URQL01000274.1 GCA_900550005.1 uncultured Erysipelotrichaceae bacterium | reverse complement strand
GGTAATATAAAGTATAGAAAGGTGGTGAAATTATGGCTAATATTTTAACAAGAAAAATACAACTTGTACCTATTGGTGATAAAGATGAGATTGATAGAGTATATAAATATATACGAGATGGTCAATATTCACAATATTTAGGTCTTAATAGGCTGATGAGTGAATTAGTGATGACGTTTTATCAAAATAATAGACAATTAAATGATGTTTTCAAAGAAAAGCAAAAAGCAATACTTACCAATACAAATACAATGTTAGATGATATTGATTTTGCAGTAGGGTGTGATTCTAAATCTCAAATAATACAAAAAGTTAAATCTGATTTTACTCAATCTATAAAAAATGGACTAGCTAGAGGAGAAGTTTCAGTCACAAATTATAAAAGAACTAATCCATTATTGGTTAGAGGAAGAGATTTAAAATTAGAGCATTCCTATGGTGATATTAATGAATTAGATGAACATTTATTTAGTACTGATTTTGAAATACGTATTAAATTCGTCAATAGAATTAAGTTTAAAATTATTTTTGGAAATCCACATAAATCACAAACATTAAGAACAGAAATCAGGGAGATAATTTTAGGAAATTATTCTATTCAAGGATCAAGTATACAAATTGATAATAAAAAAATCATCTTAAATTTGAGTATGTCTATTCCTAATAAAAAATTAGAATTAGATAAAAATGTAGTAGTAGGTGTTGACTTAGGTTTAGCGATACCAGCTGTTTGTGCACTTAATACAAATGATTATATAAAAAAAGCAATTGGCTCAGCTGATGATTTTTTAAGACAAAGAACAAAAATTCAAAATCAAAAGAAACAGATTCAAAAGAATTTAATTCAAGTTTGTGGTGGACATGGTAGAAAGAAAAAAATGAACCATCTAGACAAAATCAAAAAAAGTGAACAAAATTGGGTTAGAACTTATAATCATTTTGTAAGTAAACAAATTGTTGATTTTGCAATTAAAAATAAAGCTAAATATATTAATGTAGAAGATTTAACTGGTTTTGATAGTAGTAAATATATATTGAGGAATTGGTCATATTATCAATTGCAGGAATTTATAACTTACAAGGCTAAAAATGTTGGAATCGAAGTTAGAAAAATTAATCCATATCATACTTCTCAGACATGTAGTTGTTGTGGACATTGGGAAGAAGGTCAAAGAATTAGTCAGGCAAAATTTATATGTAAGAATCCACAATGTAAAAACTATGGTAAGGAAATTAATGCAGATTTTAATGCTGCTCGAAATATTGCTAAAAGTAAAGAATTTACAAAATAACAGAAAGCATAGTATGACTATGTTAGTAATGGTAGATTTTGCTGCCAAAAAGTGAGGTCTCTTATTTAATTAAATAGGAAAAGCACTCGCTAAAACCGTGTTATTCGTTCTAATCTATGTTATTTGAGGTTATGGAACTATAAAGAATAACACAGGTACAAAACTACATTTTAACTCTTGCAAGTTCATCCCAAGTTATGGAACTATAAAGAATAACACAGGTACAAAATTAAAGAGCCAAGGCTTGTAATAAATCTTATGTTATGGAATAGTAGAGAATAATGTAGGTATAAAATTATCTTTTGTTTAAGTAGTAAAATATAGCAATTTTGCAATTAATAAGTTCAACATTGCTATGAATATCTATGAATGTTCGAATTTTTATATGGATACTTGATTGTATAATATAAGCGTAACTTTGTATAAGTTATTAAGTGATACAATTATAAATTAAATTTTTATTAAGGGTTAAAATTTAATTGAAAATAGTGATTATTTTTTTAATATAAGACCACATTGCTTATAATTTAAAGCACAAACAAATAAATAACAGAATACTTATTTTATACATCAGTACTTATGCAATTACACATTGCATTGGTTATGAGAGATATGGTCTTTTATTTTTTTTATTTAAGTATTTAAAAACTATCTCATTTAGAAAAATCAAGATAGTTTTTTTGAATTTTATTATATTAGAACTATATGAATTTAAAAGAAACAGTCAACACGATAGGTGGTTTTCTTTGGGTACTTCTATTTATAAAAGAAAATAATACGAAAAAATAACTACATTGATCAGTGGAAAGGTTGAGGTAGTTATTCTTAAACCAAAAATCCAAAGATCATCGCTTATTAGCTGTTCCTTTTCTATTAGAGTTTATGATATATTAAAAGTCAACATACTAAAAAATAAAGAATCTAAAAATTGTTTTATCAATTTTTCTTTACAACC
>URQL01000273.1 GCA_900550005.1 uncultured Erysipelotrichaceae bacterium | reverse complement strand
GGAAGACTTATTTATGTCTAAATGTGATTCGCCCACGTGTTAAATCATATGGAGATATTTCAACTGTTACCTTATCCCCTGGTAAAATGCGAATGTAGTTCATACGGATTTTACCAGAAACGTGAGCATCAATAACAACTCCATTTTCTAAAGCAACTTTAAAATTTGCATTTGGTAACACTTCTGTTACAGTTGCTTCTACTTCAATTACATCATCTTTTTTTGCCATTGAATCAATTCTCCTTTACATTAAAGCTTATCTATCCTTTTGGGATCTACTAGACCGCAAAACTTATTAAAAAGTTCTTTTGCTAGCGTTATGCTGTATAATTACAATGCAAAGCATATCCAATTCATTTTTAACCATAACAAGGTCTACAAAATCATGCTTAATACATTTAGTATTAATATACAAATGTTTTCTATTTGAATATTTCACAACTCACAAATATCCATAATACAAAACTGATGACATAACATTAATGATTATAGCATCCTTTTTATTCAAAATCAAGGCTTTATATTAAATAAATGAACAATAAAATTGCTTTAATTATCATGATAATTAAAGCAATTTGTCTTTACTTTTATTTTTCTAAACTAGATTTGATATCGTTAAATACTTCATCCATTGCTTGGTCACCATTAATATTAATCAAGCTACCTTTTGCTTGATAATAATCAATTAATGGTTTTGTTTGTTCTACATACGTATTTAAACGTGTTTTAACTGTAGCTTCATCTTCATCACTTCTTTGATAAAGTTCTCCACCACATTTGTCACAAACACCTTCAACTTTACTAGGTTTGAATTTTAAATTGTAAGTAGCACCACAATTTCTACAAATTCTTCTACCTGATAAACGACCAACTAATTTATCAAAATCAACATCAATATTCACTACTGCATCAACTTTGATATTTAATTCTTCAACAATTTTTTCAAGAGATTCTGCTTGGAAAACATTACGTGGATATCCGTCAAGGATAAATCCATTACCAAAGTTTCCTTGTACTAACCTTTCTTTTACGATATCATTCGTAATTTCATCAGGAACTAATAATCCTTGATCAATATAAGATTTAGCACTTGCTCCTGCTTTAGTATTTTCTTTCATAGCTTGTCTAAACATATCTCCTGTAGAAATTTGTACTAGACCTAATTGTTCTACTAATTTTTCAGCTTGTGTTCCCTTTCCAGCACCTGGAGGTCCCATTAAAATAATGTTCATATCACTTAAAGCCTCTTTTCTTTTCTATCTACGAATGTAGCCATGATACTCTTTACGAGTAATATAAGTTTTCATTTGATCAACAGTTTCCAATGCAACACCTGTAACGATGATTAATCCTGTTCCATATAATGAAACAGCAGAATTTGCAATTGATTTCCAAATAACTGGAATCAAAATTGGAATAATAGCAACGATCAATAAGAAAATTGATCCCACTACTGTAACTCTATTTAAAACTTTTTTAATATAATTTTGTGTTTCAATTCCTGAACGAACGCCTGGAATAGCTCCACCACTTTTTTTCAGATCGTCACTAATCTTTTCTGCATCAATTTGTAAATTCGCATAAAAGAATGAGAATGCAATAATAAGTACCAAATAAATAACAAAACCAATTGGGTATTTAGTTGGGTTATTATAAGTACAAATTTTTTCAATAACACTACTTACTGTTGAATTATTAACTAATTGAGCAATTGTAAGTGGTGTTGCCAACATTGATGCCGCAAAAATAACTGGAATTACTCCAGAAGTATTAATTTTAATTGGCATATGTGTACTATCTTTTGTACGCATCATTGGATTTGAATTTGTTGCATAAACAATAGGAATTTTACGATTTGCACCTTCATTATAAACAACGAAGATCACAATTAATAAATAAAGTAAAATAAATAAAGCATAATTTAAAATTCCTAATGCTAATTTTTGTGTTCCTTGATTAGTTACAATTAATGCATTAAATGCTGAAATAAAACTAGATGGTAAATTTGAAACAATACCGGTGAAAATAAGTAATGAAATACCATTACCTATACCTTTATTTGTTATTTGATCACCCATCCACATCGCAAACATAGCACCAGCAACCATTACAATAACAACATAGAAATAAGCAAATGGTGATGAATCTTTTAAAATACCATAGCTTTTATCAAATGCATAAGTTAATGAAAAGCCTTGAATAGCAGCTAATACAACTGTAATGTAACGTGTAACCTTATCTTTTTTCTT
>URQL01000272.1 GCA_900550005.1 uncultured Erysipelotrichaceae bacterium | reverse complement strand
AAATTGATTTTAATTTTTTCATGAGAAGGATTAAATTTAATTTGTAATCCTTGTTTAGAAAAACTATTTTCATATTCGACGAGTACTTGTTTAAATAACGATACTAAATCGAGCTCACTGTATTCAAGAGGTAAGTTTCCACTAGTCGCTTTGTTGACTTCCACAAGATCGTTAATTAAATTTTTAAGACATAAAGCATTTCTTTCAATGATTTGAATGTATTCTTCTTTTTGCTCATCGGAAGTGTTTGGTTGATTTAATAAATCAACATAACTTACAATGGATGTAAGTGGTGTTTTTAAATCGTGAGAAACACTTGTGATCAATTCAGCTTTGAAACGTTCAGATTTTAATTCGTTATCAACTGCTTGTTTAAAATCATCACGAATCGTATCCATGGATTCTTTATAGGAATTAAAGAATCCTAAATTCATATCTTGTGATTGATCCCATTTACCTGATGCGATGGCAGTAGTCATATTGAGTAAATGATCATAGTCTTTTTTGATTTTATCCATGCAAATACAAATGACAAAAAAAAGAATCACATGATAGAGAAGAATACCAAAAAATGAATTAAAGTAGCAATAGAATAAAATTGTACAAAATAAATTAACCGTAAGTAAAAAGATAATACCTAAATAATTTTTATTTGATAAATCAATAGTCAGCACTTCTTTTTTTATAAATGTATAAATTTGATAGCAATACGTATGATTTTTGAAATACTCTTTAATAGGCATACTAAAGAAGTATTTCATAATATAAACATCACCTACAAAGATAAAGGCGAGTAAACAATAGGATAAAACAGCCATAATATTTTCATAAAATGGAGCGTATAAAAATGTACTGGCGGTTATGGTAAAAGCCGTAAATGAAAAGAAAACAGATAGTTCTAAGGGAACTTGGAAAATCTTTTCATAAAATTTTGATGTTTTAACTTTGTCTAATGGAACAACTAAGGCATAAATGAAGAGAACAATAAATGTAAATGAGACATAATCGATTTTAGAAGTATTATAATCATAACCATAAATCCCAAGATTATTCATAATGGTTTGATCGGATATGTTTTTGTCAATCGAAAATTGAAAATAGCAATTTTTTGGTGTGTTTAAACTTCTAAGTGTTTTCTCTCCGTTAAAATAATCGTTTAAAAAAGAATTGTAGACACTTTTAATAGGGAAACCAAGATCATTATAACCGTCTAATAATTGGATATTTCCATCTCATAATAGATTGTCCATGCATAACGTGAATTTGTAGGTAAATCTGGTTTTGAAGTGGATCTTTGAATAGATAAAAATGGGAATTGATCGGTTTGAATCAAAGATACAGAATCGATAAGATAATATTTTAAATCCTCACAATCTTGTTCATTTAGATTTGCTCCAAAAATATTTTTAAGATTTTCATCCGTTGATAACTCGGGATTCATCTGATCGATATATTGATAGTAATAACTAAATTGAATCAATTGATGTTCAAATCCTCGGCTAGAAAAATAATCATTAACTTGATTAAGTGTATTTCTCGTATCTGCCAAAGTTAAATCTTGATAGGTGATAAATGTTGTTAAAGCAACGATAAGAAGTAGTGTAGGAAGGATAAAGCCTTTAAATATTTTTTTCATTATTGTTTTTCGATTTTATATCCAATTCCCCAAACCACTTTAATATAACGAGGGTTTCTTGGATTAAGTTCAATTTTTTCTCTTAAATTTCGTATATGTACCATGACGGTATCACTATTTACTGCTATATCATTCCATACTTGTTCATAAATGGTATCACTACTAAAAACCATACCTGGATGAGACATAAATAAATTAAGGATTTTAAATTCAATCGGTGTTAACTTTTTGAGTTCACCATCAACATGGACTTCTTTGGTATCTTCGTTTAATTCGATTCCACCAATTACTTTTACATGTTCTTGACTTACAGGTGATTGTTTTGAATAACGTTGATATCTTCTTAAATGAGAATTTACTCTGGCAATGAGTTCCATTGGTACAAAGGGTTTGGTTACATAGTCATCTGCCCCCATGTTTAATCCTGTGATTTTATCAATATCTTCAGATTTTGCTGAAAGCATAATCACCGGCAGATCATATTTTTCACGTAACTTTAAGACCATGGTGATGCCATCCATCACTGGCATCATGACATCTACAATGGCAAGTTGAATGGATTCTTTTTCAAGAATCTCTAAGCCAATCTGTCCGTTTTGTGCAATGCGGACTTGATAA
>URQL01000271.1 GCA_900550005.1 uncultured Erysipelotrichaceae bacterium | reverse complement strand
TACGATTAAGATTTTGCGTCAAGGTAGAATTACATTAGCAATGATCGAGGAGGTAATAAGATGAAAATAGCAATGGCAAGTGATCATGGTGGATATCGTTTAAAAGAAGTATTAAAGAAAAATCTTTTAGAACAAGGTTATGAAGTGGAAGATTTTGGATGTTATAATGAAGAAAGTTGTGATTATCCAGATTATGCTTATCCAGCAGCTAAAGCTGTCGCTGATGGTAAATGTGAAAAAGGCGTTCTTGTTTGTGGAACAGGAATTGGTGTAAGTATTTGTGCAAATAAAGTGCATGGTGTTCGTTGTGCTTTAACTCATGATGTCTTTAGTGCTAAAGCAACTAGACAACATAATGATACAAACATGATTGCTATGGGAGCACGTGTAATTGGTGAAGGACTTGCTTTGGAAGTATTAAATGCTTGGCTAGGTGCAAGTTATGAAGGTGGACGTCATGATGCTCGTATTAAAAAAATGATGGATATTGAAAACAAAGAATAGTGAGGAATAAATTATGACAACAACGTATCTTTCTCATCCTTTAATAGATGATAAACTTACAAAAATGCGTAAAACAACAACGAATTTAAGAGATTTTAATTTATTATTGAATGAAATCACTTTACTTGCAGGTTATGAAGTAACAAAAGATTTACCAACAAAACAAGTTGAAGTGGAAACACCTTTAGAAAAAACAATGCAAAATGTTTTAGATACAGACATTATCTTAGTTCCTTTATTAAGAGCAGGACTTGGATTCTTAGATGGAATGAAAGAAATTTTACCTCAAGCTAAAGTAGGGTATATTGTTATGAAAAGGGATGAAAAAACATTAGAAGCAAAATCTTTTTATGAAAACTTTCCTAAAAATATGGATAGTGCTACAGTTATTGTTTTAGATCCAATGTTAGCTACAGGTGGATCTTTAGATAAAGCTTTAGATCATATTAAAGCTTGTGGCGCTAAAAAAATTAAATACCTTTCTTTACTAGCAGCACCAGAAGGAATTGATTTAATTGAAAAAAAACATCCAGATGTGGATATGTACATTTGTAAAGTAGATCGTCAATTAAATGATGTAGGATACATTCTACCTGGATTAGGTGATGCTGGGGATCGTTTATTTGGAACCGAATAAAAATTTAAAATCGATTGTACTCGCCTTATCATTAGCGTTCACAATTTTTGTGGATATTTTATTAGGGGTTATTTTAGGATTACTTGCGGATCGCTACCTAAAAATAACCCCTATAGGAATTATATTAGGAAGTTTGGCGGGTATTTTTGTTGCCTTTAAAGAAGTGCTGAAAGTGGGGAAAACGAATGAATAATGATAAAGAGATTATTAAGGGATCCATTCCTGTTTTTATCGCTTTAGGTAGTGTGATTTTGGTTACAAGTGTCCTATTAAAAAGCTTTAATTTGCTTGGTGGGTTTGTTTTAGGATACCTAATTAATATCCTTATTTTTAAACTTATCACAATTACGGTAGATCAAATTTTGCTTTTTAACAGTAAAATGTCCCTAATAATAGTGACTTTTAGTCATTTTTCTAAACTTATTGTTTATAGTTTAGGCTTTTTATTAGCGGTAAAATTTCCAAAATATATTAATATATTTACTGTTACAATCGGATATTTTGTGATAAAATTATCTATATTCTATCGTAGTTATAGAATAAGAAAGCGAGGTGAAGTGAAGTGAGTAATATGTTGATAGCAAGTGGCATTCATATCGTTATTCAAACAGAATTGATTTTTTCTCTTATTATTATGGCGACAATTTGTATTTTCTGTATCTATGCAGGAAAGAAAATTCAAGCAGCAGATCCTTTAGAAAAACCAAAAGGAATCGTATTATTGTGTGAAATTGGGATCAAGTCAATTCAAGATTATATGACATCGATCATGCCTGAAAAATTTGCTAAAAACTATTATCCCTATTTTGCCATGATGTTTATGTATTTGATTTGCGCTAACTTAAGTGGATTGATTGGTTTTGAAGCACCAACATCAAACTACTCAATTACTTTAGCCATTACATTAATTACATTTACATTAATACAGTACAATGCATTTAAGAAGAAAGGGGCTTTTACATACATTAAAGATTTAGTGTGGCCACCTACAAACTTGCTTAGTGCTGTTTCACCACTAATTTCATTATCAATGCGTTTATTTGGTAATATTTTAAGTGGTACAATTTTAATGGGGCTTGTATACAGTTTTACTGGTTGGTTATCGAACTTGATTTTACC
>URQL01000270.1 GCA_900550005.1 uncultured Erysipelotrichaceae bacterium | reverse complement strand
AATTAAATTAACATAGACACAGTATTTATAAGGCTTTCAACAATTTTTTATAGTTCATTAGTTACTAATTCAAAGTCGGATATTTTTTTTTGAAGAATAATTTTTTTATAAACAAGTCTATTAATTATTATTCTGGTCTATTATTTTCATGAAATGTCTTTTTAATAATTATTATAGTCGAAAAGGATAAAAAAATGGTTGAAAAGTTTCCATATGTTAATAAATCTTCAATATAAATGTTATCAAAATTTGTTAAATTAGTATTTTAATTATATATTAAATAAATTATAAAAGGAATCATTCATAAAAATTGAAAAAAGAAAATAAAAAAAATGAGCAGCCTGCTTTTTTTATTAAAATTAATTAAGAATATCACATATATTGATATAAAAATCGAATACAAGACACGAAAATAAGACTGCTTTTTAAGCAGCCTTTTTTAATTTACTAACATTAGCACGAATTATCGTTGATACAAGACCAGGAATATTTTTTATAGATCGTTCATATATTATATATTGTCTATAGATATCTGCTAACGCATACATCAATAAATCGAAAGAGTAGTGAACGGCTATATTTGCTAAATCCTCCAAATCAAGTTTACTGATTTTAATCAATTTATAATTTGATATATTAGTGTCTATATTAATAAATTCTCTAAAACGTACAGGTGGAATATCACCTGAGTTAATATTTGGAATTACTGTATTAAAATCATTAATAAATGACTTTAACCGGTCAATATTTTCTTCTAATAGAATTTGTTTTTGCTTCTTAGCAATATATCTTGAAGAAATTTCAAATCTTATGATATTATCATTAATAGTGACATTAAAAATATCAGCATCTGAATTAGACATATGTTGTTTTATAATGCAAGGCTTGCAATACTTGGGAAGCATATGTCTTATTTCAGATATTGATTTGTGATCCACGCTTGCCTGACCCTTAAGATTAGAACTATCAAGGTTGATAAGCTCACGCAAGTAAATTCTTAATGTTACAATTGAATTAATATCAAAAAGTTTAGTAATTAATTCCTTAGAAAGCACTAAAAATCCCCTGCCGTTTTTGTTAGCAGGAAGGTAATAATTCTCATAATCATTGATAAGCAATGAAATAATAGATGATGAAGTTTTGGAATATGATATGTAAGTATAAGATGATAATATGTCAAGATTATTCCAAATCGTCTTTATGTTGCATTTAAGAATAGATGCCAATTCTTTGATATTAATTTCTTTTATAATCCCAAAACGATCCGGATGATAAAAATGTAATAACATAAATAGCTTAAGTGCATTTGATTTTAACATAGGTCTATAGCCATAACGATTTTTTTCATTATGATATATCTTTTTAGTTACGTTCTTAGTTGTGAGAATTCTATGTGGACAATTGTTACAATTATCAATAGCCATTTTGTAGATATCATTATCGCTGGAGAAGGATTCGATAATTGCTTTATATTTACAAGTAGAGCAGTTATCATTTGAGTAATCGGTAACTTCAACAGAAGAATCAATAATTGTTGTGTAATTTTGCTGAATACCAAGAGCCTGAATTAATACAGCTTTGCCTATATTTGTAAAATTATCCAAAATTCCCACCTCCTTTTTATGGATAATTTAACAATATTATCAAATAAAATCAAATTCTTGTTTTTACTCAAAATTTATCCACATAAGTGTATTTTTTAACTTGTTTTACTCTAAAATTGTCTACTTATCCACAAAATCAAAGTGTTTTACTCTAAAATTATCTACTTAATTTAATAAAATTTTTTTTGTAGAAGTCAAAATAAATATTTTGTGGATTTTACTACTTTTTTATCTACATATAGTTAACAGCTATCCACATAGGGTAGTGGTATTTTAAGGAAAATCAGTATTTAAGCCAAAAATGTAGACATTGTGGATAAAATTTCAAAAAAAAAATGTAGAAAAAGTATTTATATACAATATATAAATATATAAATAGAATAGAAAATTGGAGAAAAATCAATAAAAAAATGATATTTTACTCCAAAAATATCTACTTTTTAAAAATTTACTCTAAAAATATCTACATTGAAAAATAAAAACTAAGTTTTTTACTCTAAAAATATCTACATAAAATTAACATATTATTTAAAAAATGCTGCTGGAAACAGTAAAATTGTAATAAAAAAATAACAAATGCCTATTTTAAGGGATATATAAAAGATTTATCTGCTTAAAAAGTTACGGAGGAAGCTATGAGAGAAATCAGTTGTAATGC
>URQL01000269.1 GCA_900550005.1 uncultured Erysipelotrichaceae bacterium | reverse complement strand
AAAGGTGGATGACATTAAATCGACATTATTAGAAATCAATGATTTTTTGAAGCAAAATCATTTTTTAGGGACATGTAAATATTGTTGGCATGATCAATCACTTGATTTTTATTTAGTACATGATCATTTAGAGGTCTTATGCGAAAATTGTTTTAAAAGATTGAAACAAGAAAATGAACGTTTAATGGTTCGAGAAAATTATGGTAAAGGATTACTAGGTGCTTTTATTGGTGCTTTTATTGGAGTGATTCTATGGATCGCCATTTACCGTGCTGGTTGGATCATTATGATAGTGGCTTGGTGTATGATGTGGTTTGCTATTCAAGGGTACCAAATCTTTGCTGGAGATATGTCACAAAAAGGAATGATTTCATCTATTCTTATTTGTTGTCTTTTGATTTTTGTGGCAGAATATTTAAGTTTAGGTTTTGATACCTATTTAAAAATGTTTGATCAAGGAGTGAGCCTAATTTATTGTATTAAACTTGTGCCACAAATGCTTACACAAGTTGAATTGCAAAAACAAGCAATTCGTGATTTGTTTTTAAGTTTTAGTTTTATTTTACTTGTGGGAAATCGTTATATTTTAGTCTTACATAAAGAATTAAAAGGAAAACATAAAAAAATAGAAAGGATGAAGTGAAATGGAAGTTAAAGGTGTTATTTTTGATTTTAATGGAACACTTTTTATTGATCATGATAAACACCAAATAGCTTGGAATAAAATGGCTTTACTTTTACGAGATAAAGCGATTAGTCAAGAAGAACTTTATACGAAGTTGAATGGGGTACCTAATAAAGAAATCATTCGTTATTTAACTCGTGTGCCTTTAAGTAATCAACAAATTCAAGATTATTCATTAATGAAAGAACAATTTTATCGTGAAGCGTGTTTAAATGATCAAGAGCATTTTCATTTAGTAAAAGGGGCAGAAGCTTATTTTAATTTATTAAAACAACAAGAGATTTCTTTTACAATTGCGAGTGCATCGATTAAAGAAAATATTGATTTTTTTATCCATTCATTTCATTTAGATAAGTGGATAGATGTCAATACCATTGTTTATGATAATGGATCTTATACGAGTAAAGAAGCCATGTTTTTAGAAGCAAGTCGTCGATTAAAAGTGAATATTGAAGATTGTCTTGTTTTTGAAGATTCTTTGTCAGGAATTAAGCATGCTTACCAAGCCGGGTGTAAACAAATTATTGTTATGAATTCGACTGAAAGTGAAAATTATCGTGAGTTACCGGGTGTTGTGCAAATCATTCATGATTTTAATGAGGTTATTTAATGGATATTCATGATACAACACGCTATAAATTCGCAAAATCAATCAAAGAATTAATGCATAAACAATCTTTAGATAAAATTACGGTAACGGATATTGTTTCAAACACCACTTTAACAAGACAGACTTTTTATCGCTATTTTAAAGATAAATATGACTTAGTAAATTGGTATTTTCGAAAAATGGCTGAACAATCGATTGCACAAATGAATGAAGGTGCTTCTTTAAAAGAAGGATTAATGAAAAAATTTCAATTTATACAAGAAGAAAAAGTCTTTTTTACACAAGCTTTTAAATCTAATGATTATAATTCTTTAGTTCAATATGATTTTGAATATATCTATGAATTTTATAAACAAATGATTGAACAAAAACAAAATCAAAAATGTGATCAACAAATGGATTTTCTACTTCAAATGTATTGTCGTGGATCGGTCGATATGACAGTAGAATGGGTAGAAACAGGAATGAAAATGTCAATTGATGAAATTACTGATTTATTAATTCAAGCATTACCACCCATGCTAAGCGTTATCTTTTTATCTTAATATGCTTTTAGATCAATTAAAAGATACTTCTAATTTAGCCCCAGTTGAAATTTCAATTGCAAAATCTATTCGTGAAAATGCTTTAACGATCATATCACTTAGTGCAAATGATTTAGCTAAATTAACGCATACAAGTTGAGCAAGTGTTTTTCGCTTATGTAAGAAAATAGGTTATTCAAGTTTTGATTTATTTAAAATACAAATCCTACAAGAATAATTAGCATTAAATCAAAGTGAATTATCAATTACACAAGATTCATTTTATGAGGATATACCTTTATTAGAAATTGAAAAAATATTACCTTCTTTTTACCAAAAGGTGGTTTTAAAAACAAATAAGTTTAATTCTAGACAAACTTTACAAAAAGTAATTAATTATTTACATGCAAGTGAAGTCATTGATATCTATGGATCAGGAATTACTTTAG
>URQL01000268.1 GCA_900550005.1 uncultured Erysipelotrichaceae bacterium | reverse complement strand
TAGAAATACGTTTAGCACATTCAACATAATCTTCTAAACTACTTCCAGCCACATTGGCAATGATTTTATGATGATAAACTTTTCTTAATTTTTCAAGTTCTTCATTCATAACTTTATCAACACCAGGGTTTTGTAAACCAATAGCATTTAATAATCCTGCTTTTCCTTCAGCAATACGTGGTAATGGATTTCCATATCTTGGTTCAACTGTTGTTCCTTTGATCATAATACTTCCTAAACAATCAATATCATAAAATTGTGAAAATTCATAACCAAATCCATAAGTTCCACTTGCAGGAATAATTGGATTTTGTAAATCTAATCCAGGGATTTTAACTTCTAATCTATTCATTTACAATCACCTCACTTGACTTTAACACAGGCCCTTCAACACAAATACGTTTATATGGAGCTGTTTTTACTTTACAAGAACATCCCATGCAAGCTCCAAATCCACATCCCATTCTTGCTTCAAATGATAAATAACCCTTTTCATCATCAAACAAAACAAGAGCATCTAACATTTTTTCAGGTCCACAAGCATAATAGTTGTCATATTGAATTCCTTCTTGTTTAATAACATCAATGACATTTCCTTGCACACCATAGCTTCCATCAACAGTACATACATGGGTTGTACCTAAAGCTTTAAATTTATCTTCATAGAAAACATCTTGTTTACTATTAAATCCAAGAACCACTTCAACCTCTGTTCCTTGTTCTACAAATTTTTTAGCAAGATTATACATTGGTGGTACACCTACACCACCACCAATAATAAGTGCTTTTTTAATATTTACGACTTCAAACCCATTACCAAGCCCAACTAATACATCTAGCATTTGACCAGGAACCATTTGTTTCATTTTATTCGTTCCTACTCCTACGACTTTATAAGCAAGTGTAATATGATTTTCATCGTAATCATGAATAGACATTGGTCTTCTTAAATACGTTGTTTGACCATCATCCAATTTAATATTAATAAATTGACCAGGATGTGTTACACTTTTAGCTACACTTCCTTCTAAAACCATTTCATAAACATCCGGTGTTAATGACTTATTTGAAATGATTTTCATTAATCCTTGTTTTCCCATTTTCTCACCTCTAAAATTGATACAATTTTCCATCGATCATATTATATTTTATTTTACCATAACATGGATAACCAATAAAAGGAGTATTTGAAGCTTTTGATACTAAATCTTCTTTTTTGATTACGAATTTTTCATTTAAATCAAATACACATAAATTTGCTTTTTGACCTACTTCAAAACAATCAGTAAAATGCAACACCTTAGCAGGTCCACTAGTTAAAGCTTTTAAAACTGTTTCTAAAGTCGCTTCCCCCGTTTTAACAACATAAGTATAAACAAGCGGGAAACAATGTTGTAATCCAATGATTCCAAATGGTGCTTTAACGATTGTTTGATTTTTTTCCTCTTCACTATGGGGTGCATGATCTGTAGCAATCACTTGAAGTGTTCCATCATTTAACCCCTTGATTAAAGCTTCTCGATCTTCTTTTGAACGAAGTGGTGGATTCATTTTATAATTTGGATCACAATTTTTAATATTTTCATCTGTTAAAACAAGATGATGTGGACTTGCTTCACCACTTACAGATAATCCTTCTTGTTTTGCTTTTCTTAATAAATCTACGGTTTGATGCGTTGAAACATGACAAACATGATAACGATTATGAATTTGACGAACCAAATCCAAATCTCGAGCTACTTGTTTATATTCAGATTCATTGTTAATACCGACTAATTGATGTTCTTTAGCATAAGTACCTTCATGAATACATCCGCCAGGTTTTAATTCTGATTCATCTTCACAATGTGCTACAATAATTGAATCCAATTCTTTTACTTTTTTCATTGCTTTTTCCATCATATCATGGCTTTGTACGCCTTTTCCATCATCTGAAAACCCAACAACAATATTGTTTGTTTGATTTACTTCCATATTTACTAATTCTTTTCCAGCAAGATCAGTTGTAATTGCTGAATAAGTATAAGTATGCACGCAAGCATCTTTTTTAATGATGTTCTCTAATCTTTCAATCGTTTCTATATCATCCATACATGGTTTTGTATTTGCCATAGCAACGATTGTACTATATCCCCCATATAATGCACTCTTTGTTCCAGTTAGAACAGTTTCTTTATATTCAAATCCCGGTTCTCTTAAATGTGTATGAATATCAATAAATCCTGGTGACAATAATTTCCCATTTAAATCAATAACAGATGCCTCTTGATCTTCAATCGATGGTTCAATTGCTTTAATTAAATCATC
>URQL01000267.1 GCA_900550005.1 uncultured Erysipelotrichaceae bacterium | reverse complement strand
TGGTGTTGATTTGATCTCTCCACCTCCTCATCATGATATCTATTCGATCGAAGATTTGGCTGAACTGATTTATGATTTAAAAAATGCCAATAAAGAAGCACGTATCTCTGTAAAACTCGTATCAGAAGCTGGCGTAGGAACGATTGCTGCAGGGGTTGCTAAAGCAGGTGCCCAAGTTATTCTTATTTCTGGTTTTGATGGTGGAACAGGAGCTGCACCAAGAAACTCTGTTTTCCACGCTGGACTTCCTTGGGAACTTGGCTTAGTCGAAGCCCATCAAACATTAATGATGAATGATCTAAGAAATAAAGTGATTCTAGAAACCGATGGAAAATTAATGAGTGGACGTGACGTAGCTATTGCAACCTTACTTGGGGCAGAAGAATTTGGTTTTGCTACAGCGCCTTTAATCACACTTGGTTGTGTGATGATGCGTGTTTGTAACTTAGATACCTGTCCAGTTGGGGTTGCGACTCAAAATCCAACATTACGAAAACGATTTAAAGGAAAGAGTGAATACGTTGTCACTTTCATGCGATTTGTAGCTCAAGAATTGCGAGAATATATGGCAATGTTAGGGTTTAAAACGGTAGAAGAAATGGTTGGACATAATGAATGTTTACAAGTCAAAGAAGAATACCAATCAAGTTCTATTGATCTTTCACCCTTGTTAAGTCAACCTATTCAAAATAAGCCAAACCATTTTGATTCAAAAGAACTTTATCAATTCCATTTAGAAAAAACAAAAGATGAAACCGTCTTGTTAAAACAAATGAAAACGGCGATTTTAAATAATCAGCCATATAAAACAACCGTTACTGTAAATAATCAAGATCGTGCTTTTGCAACGCAAACCGGTTCTTTCATTACCAAATATGGCGCAAAAGATCTTAAAGAAGATATGTATTGGATTGATTGTAAGGGGAGTGGAGGTCAAAGCTTTGGCGCTTTTATTCCTCAAGGATTGACCTTATCTTTAAAAGGGGATGCAAATGATTATTTTGGTAAAGGGTTGTCAGGAGGTAAACTTGTTGTTTATCCTGATGAAAAATCCCCATTTAAAGCAGATGAAAACATTATTATTGGAAATGTGGCTTTCTATGGTGCAACTTCTGGTGAAGCTTACATTGCCGGTGTAGCCGGTGAACGTTTTGCTGTTCGTAATTCAGGCATTGATGGGGTCGTTGAAGGAGTAGGAAACCATGGACTTGAATACATGACTGGTGGATGTATTGTGATTTTAGGCGAAGTGGGTAGAAATCTCGCCGCCGGGATGAGCGGAGGAATTGCCTACATTTATGATCCAAATAATTGTCTCTATGAAAAACTAAATAAAGAATTTGTTTATTATGAACAAGTGAGTCAAAAATACGATTTAATGGATTTAAGAATAAGATTAGAAAAACACTATCATTATACACATTCTAAAAAAGCGAAAATGATTTTAGATGATTATGACAAATATTCAAAAATGTTTAAAAAAGTAGTACCTTATGCCTATTCAAAAATGCTTTCAACCATCAAACATTTTGAAGAAAAAGGTTTAACAAATGAACAAGCAAAAATCGAAGCGTTCTATGCTTTAAAGAAAGGGTGATTACAATGGGAAAAACAACAGGATTTTTAGAATATGAAAGAGAAATGTCACAAACGACAGATCCATTAGAAAGAATCAAAAACTTTGATGAATTTCATCAACCTCTTTCTTTAGAAAAACAAAAAGAACAAGCAGCACGTTGTATGGATTGTGGTGTTCCTTTTTGCCAAGCAGGATTAAGATTAAATGGTAAAATTACAGGTTGTCCTTTACATAATTTAATTCCTGAAACCAATGACCTTTTATACCATGATCATTTACAAGTCGCTTTAGAACGTTTACTTAAAACCAATAATTTTCCAGAATTTACTTCTCGTGTTTGTCCTCATCCTTGTGAATATGCCTGTACCTGTGCTTTAAATGGGGAAGGGGTAAGTATTCAAGAAAATGAAAGAAAAATCATTGAAGAAGGTTACCTTCAAGGCGCTATGAAAGCCCATCGTCCAGATATTCAAACAGGGAAAAAGATTGCCATTATTGGTTCTGGACCAGCAGGATTAACTGTAGCTGATTTACTTAACGTACGCGGTCATCATGTTTGTGTTTATGAAAAAGACGATGCGATAGGGGGACTACTTCGTTATGGCATTCCAAATATGAAACTTGATAAAGCAATTATTGATCGTAGGATCCGTTTGATGCAAGAATCAGGAGTGGAATTTGTTGTTAATCATCCAATCACGACAAAAAAGCAAGCTCAAAATTTACTTAAAAATTA
>URQL01000266.1 GCA_900550005.1 uncultured Erysipelotrichaceae bacterium | reverse complement strand
TTTAATTACTTAACATCTCCTCCTTCTATAATACTTTTTCATGATAAAGTGCTTTTAGAATACCTTCTTTATCAAAATCATCTGTAATATAAGTTGCTTTTGCTTTTAATACATCAACTGCATTTCCCATTGCAATAGCATGTCCTACTTCTCTAAACATAGCTTGATCATTGTAACCATCACCAAATGCATATGCATTCTCTTTAGAAATGTTGAAATGTTTTAATAAATAAGCTATTGCACTTCCTTTATCAAATTCAATTGTAGAACAATCACATGATCCACTGCCACCATGATCATTAATTATTAAATCCTCTTTAAATAAATCAACCATCATTTGATATTGTTCATGATCTTGATAGAACATATCAAATGTATAAAAATCTTCATCTAAGTGATCTACTATTTTATCTTCTCCATATTCTTTTTCTAAATAGGTTGTTTGTTTTTCATCAATGTGATATTTCATCGCTTGATGATCACTTACAAACATTGCTCCTAAACTAGCCTGATCTAATTTTTGTTTATAATAATCTAACTGTTCTTTAGTAAAAGCCTTGCTATAAAGTTTCTTACCTTCATACAAAATGTAACGTCCATTACAACTAACAATTCCACTTACTAAATCATTAAATAGCTTGCTTGCATAAAAAGGCGCTCTTCCTGTACAGATAAAGGTTTTATATCCTTTTTCTTTTAATAAATGCAACACCTTTAAATTCGAATCCGTAATCACCCCTCTTGATCCTAAAGTTCCATCAATATCAAAAAACAAAATTTTATCCATAGTCACCCCACCTTTTTTCTTGTTATTTTCATTATAACAATTTTCTTTTAGAAAACAAATCACTACTCTTAAATTATTCACAACAAATAAGATGAACTATGCTATACTATTTCTATCTAAAAATGAAAGGGAGAGACTTATGAAAAATAAAGCAATGTATCAATTTGCACTTTATTATTTTATGTTAATTGGAGGAATGGGATGTTTTTATCCTTACATCAATGTTTATTTAGAACAAACCCTTCATTTATCTGGTGGTCAAATCGGTTTAATTAATTCTGTATCTTTACTTATCTCTATTATGATTCTACCAATATGGGGAATGATCAGTGATAAAACAAAACGTTATAAAGATTTACTTTTACTTAGTTTAATATTAAGTATAGTGAGTTTATACTTTTATTCTAAACAAGGTGTTTATCTAGGTGTTCTTGTTTTAGCTATTTTATTTAAAAGTACCAGTTTACCAAGTTCCTCTTTATCGGATACCATTACCATTGATTATACTAAAAAACATGGTGGGGATTATGGCTTAATTCGTGGTATGGGTTCTTTTGGGTATTGTATTGCTAGTGTGGTCGTAGGTAAAATCATTGATTATTTTAATCAAGATGGTCCTTTATTTATTTGTTATATGGTGATGTTGTTAGTAGCCATTTTATTAGCTTTATCTTTTCCAAAGACAAATACTTCATCTGATACAAAAGAAAAAGTTCCTTTTACTTCATTATTTAAAAATAAAAATTATCTTATCTTATTACTTGTCGTTTTATTTAGTCAAGTTGTAATAGATAGTGCTGGTAATTACAATGGGAACCATTTAGTTGTTACTTTAGGAGGAAACTATTCTTTAATTAGTATTTATACCTTCTTAATGGTCTTACCAGAAGCATTATTTTTAATGGTTGCAAGTAAAGTAATCAACAAACTAGGTTATAAAAAATACATGTTATTTGCTATTGGTTTAATGATCTTAAGATTATTTATTTATAGTCAAACGCATAACCCTACTTTATTTATTATTGTCAGTTTAGTTCACTGTTTTGGGGTTGCTTTAAGTAGTGTTCTTGGACTTAGTTATATTCAAGAACAAGTAGATCCTAATACAATTGGAACTGCAATTTCATTCTATAATGTAACGATTAATTTAGGTAATGCTTTATTTGGTTATGTATTTGGTATCATTTACCAATATCAAAATTCTTTTCACATCTATTTAGTAAGTATTTTCTTGGTGCTTATTAGTTTAGTCTTAGTTTTAACACATCAATTTGAAAAACGCATTTAAGAAGGTTGATCCTTCTTTTTTTATTACCTCGGAAATAACTATGTTAAAGAAATGTTAAATTTATTAGGGTATCTATAAATCAATTTATTTTTATCTAAAATAGGCTTAGCAATAGCTAACGTTTACAAAGATTGTGCTTTTGTACATCCATTTTATCCAAATATGAACTTTTTATGAACTTTTTGATAAAAACGCTTACAAAATGTTGACAACGCTTTCTTATTGGTGTATTATCCTAACTGTAGAAAGGAAAAGGCTTA
>URQL01000265.1 GCA_900550005.1 uncultured Erysipelotrichaceae bacterium | reverse complement strand
CCGTAGTTGTTTTTACAGTAATTTCAACAGAACATGCATTGATTTCTTCAGATACTTCCATGTCATCTAAGTATCCTGTTTTTCTAAGTTCTTTCATTGAAATCGTAGCTAAATCCATAAGTGTTAATGGACGTTTTGTTTCGATACCATAGACTAAATGACGACTTGCTTTGTAAGATTCAACATCTTTTTCTAAAATTTCTTTAAAAGTACCATTTTCAATATCTAAATCTGTAATAATCGTTCCAAATGTTGTATGACGACAGTGATCTGACCAATAGGTATCTAAAACTTTAATTTCTGTTTCTGTTGGATCACGACCAATTTCTTTAAAGTAATCTTGTGTTACTTTTAAATCATCATAGTTCATTGCTAATCCTTGACTAACAACATAATTTTCTAATCCAGCTTGATCTAGTTGATTAAATCCTGTAACAATAGGAACAGGTTTTACTTCAGGGATTGCTTCATCTAATTCATCGTATTTTTCTAAAGAAGCGATACGTGAATCAACAGGATTAATTAAGAAATGTTGGATTTTTTTAATATCTTCATCACTTACATTCCCTTCAATCACATATAAACGTGCACATTTTACTTTTAAATCAGATGTTCCTGTTAAAATTTCAAAACATTGTTTTGTGGAATCTGCTCTTTGATCGTATTGACCAGGTAAAAATTCAATAGCAAATACTTTTTGATTTGTTAAAGGGTAATCTTCTAAATAAACATCATCTACCATTGGTTCTGAAAGAATCGTCGGGATTGCTTGATCTAAAATTTCTTGACTCACACCTTGAACATCATAACGATGAACAATACTTAAAGAATCAATATTGGTCATATTTAATTCTTCTCTTAATTGATTTTTAATAGCGTTTGCTTCTACTGCATTTTCTTTTCTTTTTTCTACATAAACACGATATACTTTGCTCATATTTTTACCTCACTAAATTAATCCGATATCATGACGATAATATTTACCTTCAAAATCAATAACTTTAGCCCCTTCATAAACTTTGTTACGAGTATCTTCTAAAGAAGAACCTAAAGCACAAATATTTAATACACGTCCACCATTTGTAACGATTTCTTGTTGATCATTAAAAGCTGTTCCAGCATGGAAAATAACGAGATTATCTGGAATTTGATCTAATCCAGTAATGACTTTCCCTTTTTCATAACTTCCTGGATAACCTCCGGAAGCTAAAACTAAACAAGCCACATGTTCTTTTTTCCATTTTACTTTCACTTGATCTAATTGATATTTAGATACTGCTTCAAAAATATCCATAATGTCTGTATCTAAGCGAAGTAAAATCGATTGTGTTTCCGGATCTCCAAAACGAACATTGAATTCTAGGACTTTGGCTTGTTTATTTTCAATCATTAAACCGATAAAAACAACACCACGGTAATCCATATGATCTTCTTTTAAACCTTTCATAAAAGGATCTAAAATGGTTGTTTTTAAAATTTCATCCATGCCTTCTGGCATAAATGGATTAGGAGATACTGTTCCCAGTCCTCCTGTATTTGGTCCTTTATTTCCATCATAAACTTGTTTATGATCTTTAGCACTAACCATTGGAACAATGGTTTTACCATCAGTAAAGCAAAGTAAAGAACATTCAAATCCAGTTAAGAATTCTTCTAATACTACTTTGCTTCCAGCATCACCTAATTTTTTATCACACATGATTTCCTTTAAAGCTTCTTTTGCCTCTTCTTCATTTTGAGCAATAATAACGCCTTTTCCCGCAGCTAATCCATCCGCTTTAACAACAACAGGATAATTGAAATCATTTAATGCTTCAATTGCTGATTCATAAGTGGTTACTTCTTTATAAGCAGCTGTAGGAATACCATGTTTAACCATGAATTCTTTTGAAAAAGCTTTACTTCCTTCAAGACGAGCAGCTTGTTTTTGTGGTCCAAAAACAGGACATCCCATAGCTTCAAGTTCGTCAGCTAAACCTAAACATAAAGGATCTTCTGGACCGATTACAGTAAAATCAATTTGATTTTCTTTAATAATTTTTTTGATTAATTCAAAATCCGTAACTTGTCCAGGATGACAAGTACCAATTTTAGCTATTCCTGGATTACCAGGAATAGCATGTATTTCAGATACGCGTTTACTTTTATTTAATGCATAAGCGATCGCATGTTCACGACCTCCACCACCAATTACTAATACCTTCATTATTTTATCTCCAATCCTTTAATGTCTAAAATGTCTTAGTCCAGTAAAAACCATTGGAATATCATGTTCATTACAGAAATCGATTGAATCTTGATCACGAACACTTCCACCTGGTTGAACAATCGCACTAACACCTGCTTCATAAGC
>URQL01000264.1 GCA_900550005.1 uncultured Erysipelotrichaceae bacterium | reverse complement strand
GAGCATGAGGAATCGCAATTCCTTCTCCAATTCCTGTTGTACTTAATTCTTCACGAGCATAAATTCCTTATTTATAAACAGCTAAATCACTTAGATTATTTTGTTTGCTCATTAACTCTACTAAATGATCAATGGCTTCATCTTTATTAGTACAATGAGCATGAACATCTAAGGATACGTCTTTTAATAGGTCTAAAATTTTCATCTATAGTTCCTCCACATGTAATTGATCATAGATTTCATAAATCAATTTGGCTTCAGCCAAATCTTCACTAAAAGCTGTAGCTCCTCCACAACTACTTCCTAAATGTAAAGCTTCTTGATAACTTTGTTTTAATAAATATCCAGCAATAAAACCAGCAACCATACTATCGCCACTTCCAACACTATTAAGTAATTTCCCTTTTGCTCCAGCACAATAGTAGACTTTACCTTCTTCACTAACTAAAAGGGCTCCATCTTTTCCTAAAGAAATCAATACATTGAGTGCTCCTTGTTGTTGTAATAAAGTAGCATAATGGATCAATTTTTCTTTTGAATCGATCGTTACGTTAAAAAGTTCTTCTAATTCTCTTAAATTAGGTTTAATTAAAAAAGGATGATAAGGTAAAACTTTTTTTAATAAATCATTCGTTGCATCAACAAGGATAGGAATATTTTTATTTTGACATCTTTTCATGATTTGCTCATAAATATCGTTAGGTAAAGAATGAGGAATACTTCCAGCTAAGATAAGTATATCTTCTGATGCAATTTGATCGATTTTACTAAAAAGTTCTTCTAATTTGTTTTGTGGAATATCTGGTCCACTCCCATTGATTTCTGTTTCACTAGAGCCTTTCATTTTAACATTGATTCTTGACATCCCTTGATCTAATTTACATAAATCACAAGTAAAACCTCGCGTACGTAATTGTTTTTCAATTTCGTCGCCAGTAAATCCAGCGATAAATCCTAAAGCCGTTGTCGGTAAACCTAAACGACTTAAAATCGTTGAAACATTAAATCCTTTTCCACCTGGATACATTTGTTCATTACTCGAACGGTTTGTTTCATTTTCTTGAAATTTTTCAACATGCATAATGTAATCCAAAGATGAATTGAATGTTACTGTATATATCATAATTCTTTTACCTCCACAATCGTTGCAATTTCTTTTAATTCATTTTCACAATAATCCGTTAAAATCATTGCATCCTCTATTTTTCCAAAAGTAACTGGGTAAACACAATTAAATTTAGAATGATCTGCAAGCACATAACTTATTCGTGAACGTTCCATCGCTTTTTGCTTGATCATTGCTTCTTCGTTGTCTGGTGTTGTAAAACCAGCATTAACATCGATCCCATTTGTACCAAAGAAACCTTTAGTAAAATGATAACGCTGCAAAGCAAGTAAAGTGGTTGAACCTACACATGCGCCCGTTATATTTCTAACTTCACCGCCAAGACTAACTACGTGAAATCCTTTTAAAGTAAGCTGTTGAGCTTGAACAAGTCCATTTGTAATATAGTGTGCCTCTTTTTGATCTAAATACTCAATTAATTCTAAAGTTGAAGAACCAGCATCAATATAAACCACATCTCCTGCTTCAATTAATTTAGCGGAATATTTTGCAATTTTTCTTTTTTCTTCAAGATGCAATTGTTGTCGTTTTGTTAAAGGGTCTTCATTGGTTGATGTCGTCTTTGAAATTAAAATTGCACCACCATGAACTCTTTTTAAAAATCCTTTACGATCTAATTCTACAAGATCTCGACGAATACTTGATTCACTTGCACCAGTAAGTAAACATAAATCATTTACACTGACGCTTCCTTTTTTATCTAATTCTTTTAATATTTGAACATGCCGTTGACTATCCATATGATCGCCCCATTTCCAATGCCATTATATGACTGTTCAATCATATTGTCAATCTTATTTTGACTGTTTTTAATCATTTATATTCATTTTCAGTCATGTATTTTATTATTTATGATTAGTTTTGATTATTTTAATTTATTTATACATAAAAAACCTGCAACTTATTATCAAGTTACAGGTTAATCCGTTTAAATTTTTAATGATTAATTATCTGCACGGTTATAATTACATTTCATATGTGTGCTTGCATCAAGCAATACTTTATTTAGTGTACTTGTTGCTTCTTTTTTAACCATTTGGCATATTTCTTCGTTTGCTTTATCGATAAGTGAATAATCATTTGTTTCAATCATCTTAGCATCATAAGTATTTAAAATAGCACGAGAAGAAGCAGCTACACCATTTTGATAACGGTTGATATTTTGAATGCTTGTTGAATAATTTGGATCAGCTAATGCCCCAATTAAACGACTTACCCAATAGAAATTATTAGAATCAACATCTAAACTAATA
>URQL01000263.1 GCA_900550005.1 uncultured Erysipelotrichaceae bacterium | reverse complement strand
CAGAAATCGCTATTTGCGATCCAGAAGGATTTACAGCTATCGTAGAAAAAGCTAAAGCAGCTTTATAATTCATAAATGAGAACCCTCAAGGGTTCTTTTTTTTGTATACAAAAAGATGTCATTTGACATCTTCTTGATAATCATTAAAACTTACATTAGCAATCTCTTGCTTGTCATTAACTGTAACAACAACGTTTAAATCTCCTTTTTCAAAATGACAAGGAAAATAAATAAAAGTACAATTTGCTTTATCTTGTGTGTAATCATCTTCTCTTGATTCAAGTTTACCCATCATATTAAAATAAGGACTTAAAATAGATCCAAAACGTTTAGAACGAGCTAGTTCATCTAATTCAGATGTAAAACTGTACTTATTATAAAGATCATCATAATTTTCAGTAATGATATCTTCAAAAAGCATAACCGCAATCTCTTCATTTGTTCCTGTTACTTTTTTAGATAAATCTTTCTTTGTACACCCTCCTAACATACATATACATACCAAACAAATCATTAAATAGTGTAATCTTTTCATAATTCAATTCCTCCTTAACTACAGTAAACACGATATTCTAAGTATACAGTCAAGAAGTTAATGATAATTCTTTTATTTTGATACTTTATTGAAACAAATTAGTAATAAAAATGAAACTTAATACTTTCTATAACATGATATAATGAACTTGTTACCTTTTTTTCCTTCTGCTTGAAGGGAGGTGATTCTCATGTTTCAAGATTGGATAGTATCTGTCATGGCAGGGATCATGATCTATCTTATCTGCAAATGGCTAGACAGATATCTATAATGGTAACTAGCCTACATAAAAAGGTTAGGAGTCGCACCTCCTAACCTTTTCTTGTGATCTTCATGTTTCTAGATTGGTTACACATTTATTTTACATTATTTTGCTAATTAATACAACCATTTTAATTATTTAAATCATGAACCTTTTATTACCGTTTTTATATTGCTTCAACGGGTAAAGACAAATCTTTATTTACTATTTTTTTCAAATATTGATAAGCATTCATAGGTTGATCTAATTTAATGTATGTATTTGCAATTAAAATATAAAGCGTTTGTTGAATTTCATGACTTAATTTACCTTCATAATTACTTTCTATTTTTAACAGTAAATTTAAACAACTTTTAGAATAAGGATTAGTAATCATTTTATCTAACCAATCTAAAAAATCATTATAATAAGGAATAACTCGATCTGTATTTTTACCTGCTTTGATTGTTTCTTTGCATTGCTTTAAGTCACCAACATTATAATAACACCATGCGAGTTCAAAATAAGATCCATTAAAAGGATGATATTTTAATCCTTCCAAATAATAAGGAATCGCTTCTGCATATTTTTTTTCATTTAGAAACATAGATGCAATATTTTCATTTGTTACTCCGTAATTAATAAGTTGATTTTCTTTTTTATAAATTTCTAAAAGCTGATTATAGATTTGCAATTCGCGATCATAATCTTTAATGAAATCACAGTAGATTGCTTCATATTGAAGAGTTGAATTATATCTTTTAAAATTCTTATCTTCTTTGAGATATTTTTTAGCTAATTTTATATCATGAGCCATATCAATATGATTTATTTTATAGTGATCGTAATTTGTTTTGATATAGTATTCTAATCCCAACCATTTATGATTTTGTATTTGGTTTAATATTTCATAATACTTATGGTATTGATCGAATTGTTTATTCCTTAGAAAATAGAACATCACACATAATAAGAAAAATGTTTGTTCCTCTTTAGTGAATAAATTTATAGAATTGATGAAACTTTTAGTATCTGATAAAAATCTTTCATCCCAAAACCCTTTTAGTGATTTATAGCACCATTGTAGTAAACATAAATGCCCTAGATAGATAGAATTTGAATGTTTTTGTATTTTTTTATCTAAGTCCAATACATCATCATCAGATACAGTAATCATATAAATTTTGTTTAGAAAATGATTTATATAATTTTCATCAAAATCTATATAATTGATAGCATAAGATTTTAAATCATAGGTGTGATAAAGTCGTTTTAGTTTACGATCAATAGGAATAACTTTGTTATTTTCAATTTTACTTAAATAAGTTTTATCTATTTCAATTTTTTTAGCTACTTCATCAATCGTTAAATTTTTTTCTAATCTTTTTGTTTTTAAAAGATAAGATATTAATGGGTTAATCATGGAAAATTACCTTTCTTGATGATTTTATATCAATCCCACGGATTTAATTTATCATGTGGTTCTAATGGATATTGACACTCATGTTGACAATCTCCATCAATGTATTCACAATTTTCATTACATGTATGTCCACAAATTGGACATGTTGTAATTGTAGTAGTACCATTGGATAGAACTAGAGTTAAAGTT
>URQL01000262.1 GCA_900550005.1 uncultured Erysipelotrichaceae bacterium | reverse complement strand
TTAATAAAAAAAGAAAAAATTTAAGATCTCCTAAGAGAACATAAGTTTCTTCATTCATTACATATCGATCATATTTTTTTTGTAATTCAATCCAATACTTTACACTACTACCAAATAAGTCAGTCAGTTTAATACAATCCTTTATAGATATAGATCAGCAAATATTTAAAATTTTTAGTGTAGTGCAATTGACTACCATTGCATAAATAAGCTTTAGGCCCTATAGTTTTGTGTCACTATTTTTCAATAGTTTTACCTAGTAATAATACAAGAAAAGTATACCCCCCCACTCCGAATATTTTTATCAACCCTTTTCACAAAAAAAGAAGGAAATTTTATCCTTCTAAATTAATATCAATGATACAACAATTGGTATAGTAATAACTGATAATAATGTCGATACAACGATGTTACGTGTTACAATTTTAACATTGGCATTGTATTGAGTGGCTAACATGAGTACCATAGATCCTACTGGCATGGCATTAGTAATAATGGTAATATTAGCAAAATAAGGATCAATGGAAAGTAATCGACATATCATCATCGTTACAAAAGGAATAAGTAATAAACGTACGCCTGCAAATAAATAGCTATGCCAATCTGTAAAGCTTTCTTTAATTGGATAAATAGCAAGTGATGAACCAATCATCATCATAGATAAAGGTGCTGTTAAGCTTCCTAAACTATTAACAGTATCCATAATCACACTTGGTAAGGTAATATTAAATAAGTATAAAAATACGGCTACAAAAATAAGTAGGATTCCTGGCGTAAGAAGTTGTTTAATATCAAATTTGAAATCCTCATTAGCCCCTTTATTTAAACACATGATGGCATAAGTATAAATAAATAAGTTATAAGCCATATGAATAAGTGAAGCATAGAAAACAGATTCATTACCAAAAACATCCATAAGTACAGGATACCCCATAAATCCAGTATTTGCAAAGACACACATACATTCATATACAGGCCAATCTTTCTTCGGTAAAGGTAAAATACGAGTAATAATTTTACCAAATAGGATAAAGCCTAAATACATAATTAATCCTACACCAATAAGCAAGAAAACAATACTTTTATTATCTCCTTCAACACTAGCCATTGAACTAATAATGAGCATAGGTGCACTAACGTTCACAATTAAAGCAGATGTCTTTTTATTTGTGTATTCATCAAAGATATGACATTTAAATAAAACAAAACCTAATACAAGTAATAAAAACAATTTAATCATTGTTTGTACAACAACCATGATGTCCATAAAATTCCCCCTAAATCTTTCTTATAATAACATAATATAACTTCGTTTTTCGTTATTTTCACATTTGAAAAATACTTCGTTCTCTTTTGTTACTTATTTAGTATAATGGTTTTATTAGAGAAAAGGAGTTTGTTTTAATTTAATGGCATTAAAGAATTTTTAATGAAAAAAGACTCCTAAGTTGGAGCTTTTTGCATTATGTATTTTTATTTATTCTTGTGATATTTTTTTGTTGCTTGTTCATAACAAGGTTCACATGTAAGTAATACTCCTAAACGTTTAAATGTATCTTCATCAACAGAGGAGAGTAATACGCTTGTATGAGCTTCACAATTTTTAAGTTTAGGCAATTGTTCCATGGCTTTTTTAGCAATTTCACTATTTGCTGCTGAAGCAGATAGAGCAATTAAAACTTCATCAGAGTGTAATCTAGGGTTATTACCTCCTAAATAAGATGTTTTTAATAATTGAATCGGTTCAATAGCTGAAGAAGAAATTAAATCCACTTCCTGATCGATTCCTGCTAAATATTTTAATGCATTTAAAATAACAGCTGCACTTGCTCCTAATAAATCAGAAGTTTTACCTGTAATAATGGCACCGTCATTTAATTCAATAGCTGCTGTTGGACCATTTGTTTGTTTTGCTAAATCTAAACTTGCTTTAACGACTTTACGATCATTAACCGTAATATGAGCTTGTCTTAATAAAGATTCTAATTTTTGCTTATTGTCTTTGGATTCACCGTATCTTGTATGGTCACATAAACAAGTGTAATAACGACGAATAATTTCTTGTTTACTCGCTTCTTGACAAGCTTCATCATCAATAATACAATTCCCAACCATATTTACACCCATATCTGTTGGTGATTTATAAGGACTAGATCCGCTAATAAGTTCAAACATAGCATTTACTACTGGGAAAATTTCCACATCACGATTGTAATTTACAGTTGTTTTACCATAAGCATCTAAATGGAAAGAGTCAATAATATTGACATCATTTAAATCGGTTGTAGCTGCTTCATAAGCCAAGTTAACAGGATGTTTTAATGGTAAATTCCATACTGGGAATGTTTCAAATTTAGAATAGCCAGCACGACGACCGCGTTTGGTTTCGTGATAA
>URQL01000261.1 GCA_900550005.1 uncultured Erysipelotrichaceae bacterium | reverse complement strand
CCTTCCTGCCAAAGCTGGGCCAACGGGTAGCAATGTATTTATATAGAATATAATATTTTTACGAAAAATATAACGGAAAGAGAAAGCAAAAGTATACACCTGCACATATAGGTATCGCAGTATCGTAAATAGAGGATTATTGGAAAATAAATAACGATAACGATACATCTTTACGTATTTGCAAGAACTTAGTTCATCAAGTATTCCTGTATTTCGAGAGGTCACTAAGTCTATTTCATATCCTTTCATAGACAATCCTTTCAAAATCAAATTCAACACTTTAGGACTTCCACTATAATCATTTAAAAGATGAAAACAAACAATTTTTTTCATAATACAATCGGGCACTATCTTCTAGTTATAATAAAAAAAACAATAAATCAAATTTTAAACTCTGCCTGAACTTCTTTTCTCCGATCTAATATATTTACTAATATAACTCCAGCTGTCATCGGAACGCCATCAAAGAGGATATGCCCGGCCAAAGCTGAATGAAGAATGAAAAACATAACCAGTGAAAATAATACCCAACCTTTATTATAAGATTTTCTAATGCACCAAAAAATTATTCCGATATAACAAAAAATACCAATTAAGCCATACATAAAAAAGACATCGAAAAAGTCCATTTCTAACTGTTTAAATGACATATCCTCAAAATAACCTGCTCTATAACTCATAAAAACACCACCCCCGATTATCAATTTTAAGACCCACAAGGAAGAGTTATAGAATTCCGTAAACGCATCTATGACATAATTATCCCTACTACTTAACATAAAAGCTAAAGGACTATCACTTATTTCATAACGAAATACTACCACATCAAATACAGCCAAAAATGCCTCTGTAAGATAATCCCAAAAATAAAAGATACTCCCTGCGAATAAGCACAATAATAATATTTTATTATAGATTTTTCGAGTTGATATGAAAAAGAGTACTGTTACAATAAAAAACAATAATGCTGTTTTTGTTGCCAAAAGCAATAACGAAAGTAATAGTATTAGTGATTTACAAATATCTATAAATGTCTTTTTTTTCTTCAATACACACAAGACACTTGCGATCCCCATAAATATACCTAAAGCATTACCTGACGCATATAAGCCTTTTTGACCAAAAGTACCTTCTGTATAAGAACTAACGCCTATTCCTAAAATAGCCGGAATAATAATGCCTAATGCATATAAAAAAGCTGCAAACAAAAATACGTGTAATATCTTTAATATTGGAGTTCCAGACTCTATTACAATCTTTACAAAAAAATAAAGAAGCAACAAAAATACGATCTTAGTAGCATAATTAAGTCCAGAAATAAAAGGAAGTGGATTATTAATGTAAAAAAAACATGTGGATTCTACAAACAGCATCCATAAAAGCAATATAATGCATATTCTCACCTGCCTCTTATTAATACGGAAAAAAAGAACAAAAAGAAATATTAGCCTATAGATTTGGGAAGGAGAACCTATAAAACCCTCAGGCATATCTAACTTAAAGATACAAATTCCAGTTAACAAATCACATATAGGTGATAAGATAAGAAATAATTTTAATAATAAAAAATTACTATCTTCGCGTTTAATACTATAATTCATCAGTACAAAATGAAATAAATATAAAATATTAATTCATTATTTTCCACCTATCACTCTTTGCAATAAATCCACCGTTTCTTTTTTCTTCTTCTCATTTATATTGTCTACTAAAGTCCAATCAACAACATCGTTATATGCATTTTTTATCATAGCCAGTTCCTCAACTATATGCTGCTGCAAACCATATTGTGACAATAAAGTTTCAATTCTTGTATTATTCCCATTTTTTTTGGGAATAACAACAAATCTTCTATGATACATAATTGAAAATACAGTACCATGAAAAGAATTGGTAATTACAAAATCTGCATTTTTTATATAAGATAAAAATTGCGGAATAGTTGGATATTGCTTAGCATATTTATCAAATCGTCCTTGACTCGCTACATATATCATCTTTGCTCCCATGTCTTTCACAAAAGCGACAATATCATCCATGCTCATTTTAGTTTTTTCCTCCCCTTCTAACATATAAACCAAGCAATATTTATCAGTACTTAGATTTGAGAATAACAAGCGGTTGTAATTTGACATATCAATTAGCAAAGTAGGGTCCGGAAATAAAATACATCCATTTATACCTGCTTTTTTACAAACATCCAATGCCTTATACTCTCTCACCGTAACCATATCAAATTTATTCAGATATGGAGTAACTTTAGAGATATACCTATCTTTAAAAAAATCATTTCCATCTCCAAAACTAGCTGCAAATGAGATTCTTTTAATTTCTTTCGCGCCAAACTGAAGAAAAAAAACAGGGTTAGGCGTTAACGCTCCCCATACCTGATCGCTTCCTGTTATATA
>URQL01000260.1 GCA_900550005.1 uncultured Erysipelotrichaceae bacterium | reverse complement strand
CATTAATGATCGTTGTTGTAGGTAAAGAAGAAGATGTATAAAACCCTTTGTACATTTCAAGTCCTTCTTTTTGACGAACTTGAATATCATTTCTTTCATAAATCGCTTCAACATCTTGACCATCTTCTTGTAAAACTTCAAGTAAAAGTTTATAAATTAAATCCTTATGTTGTTCTAAACCATAAGATGAGATTTGTGTAATTAAAATTTGATTATAACGATCTACCGTCAATCCTGGAAGTAAATCAGCTTCTCCAAAAATCAAACGACAATTCGTTAAATTATTGGGTTCAACCGTTTTTCGATAATCGTAAGCATCTTTTATTCTTTTCTTAAAAAACGTTTTATCAAAACGATCATTTAAGTTTTTAGACAAAATTCTTACAGTAATATGACTGTTTTTAGAAAGATATCCCGTCCCTAAATAATCTTGATCCTTAGTAAAAATATCAACTAAACTTCCATTTTCAATTTGATCATCAAGATATTCAATGTTATTTTTATACATCCACATTTGCCCTTTTTTTAAATAAGGTGCCCCTTCATCAGAAATAATGATGGCTGGATAAGGTCTTTTATTCATGAGCTTCCCCTCCTTTTAACGAAAAACGTGCTATATTTTCAATATGATAAGTCTGACTAAATAAATCAACCGGTTGTAAAACATCCACTTGATAACCGTATTCATCAAGAATATGAACATCACGTGCTTGCGTAGATGGATCACAAGAAATATAAACAATTTGTTTTGGTCTTAAAATCGCTAAAGCTTCTAAAAATTCTTTTGAGCACCCTTTACGAGGTGGATCGACCATGACCACATCCACACTTTCCCCTTTTTTAGCCAACTCTTTCATGAAATGACCGGCATCATCCACTAAAAATTCCACATTATCAATGTGATTGAGTTTTGCATTTCTTTTAGCATCTTCGATTGCTTCTTTAACAATTTCAACCCCAATTACTTTTTTTACGTGTTTAGCCATAGATAATGATATAGTACCAATACCACAATAAGCATCAATTACAACTTGATCTTTTTGTAAATTAGCTAATTGAATTGCTGTATTATAAAGCACTTCAACTTGTGGTGGATTGATCTGATAAAAAGACTTTGATGAAATATTAAATAAAAGGCCATTGAGTTCATCTTGAATATAGCCTTTGCCTTGCCAAATGATTTCTTCTTCTCCTAAGATGACATTATCTTTTCTTTCATTAATATTTTGAATAATCGTCTTAAGATTAGGAAATTCATTTGTTAAAATGGAAATAAATTTTTCCTTATATGGGAATTTTTTACCATTAGTAATCAACACCAACATCAATTCATCTGTTTTAAATCCATACTTTGTTAAAATATGACGAACTAAACCTCTGCCCGTAAGTTTATCATAAGGTTCAATATTAAAAAACTGCATCAATTCTTTTACACGTTTTGTGATTTTATTTGACATTTCATTTTGTATATAGCATTTTTCCATTGGTATAATATCATTTGAATGTTGTTTATAAAAACCCATTTCTAATTGATTTTTAACATAGCCAACAGGAACTTGAACTTTATTGCGATAAAACCATGGATTTTTTGGCATCAATGTCGGATTTACCGGTACATTAATTTTACCAATTCTTTCCATTACATCTTGAACTCTTTTTTGCTTAAATTGTTGTTGTCCTTCTAGAGAAAGATGTTGTAAATGACATCCTCCACATTGTTTATAAATTGGACAACGTGGCATGCAACGAAGTGAAGATGAAACTGTTAATTCAATTAAGCGTGCAATCCCATAATTTTTTAATTGTTTAATAACTTTAAGTTTTCCTATCTCTCCTACGAGCATTCCTTTAACGAAATAAGGCATTCCCTCCACTTTAACGATGCCTTGTCCTTCATGTGTTAAATCAACACATTCTCCTTCAAAATAATCATTTTTTTTCATTTTCTTCTCCTTAAAAGACGAGTAAAAATTTACTCGTCTGATCCTTGAGATGCAATGGAATCAACAACACTTTGATCTTTAACATTGGCATCTGTAAATGTAATGTCATTATTTTTATATTGCTTTGTGGCAAAAATTGGATAACCTGCTTGATCACCATAAATAATCATTTCTACATCGTATTGTCGTGTATCCCCATCCATTGAAAAGACTTTAGAATACGTATCTTCCTCACTATTTTTTTCATAACCAAGTGTCGAATCTAATGTAGCTAAAGCATTTGTCGCAATGGTTTTAGCGTCTTCGATAGAAACACCACTAGCCATTGCAAAATCCATTTTAACCGTCAAACAAGTGACTTCAATCGTTACATTTTCGATTGAAGCATCTTGTTGAATTAAATCTTTCGCTGCGTTAATTTTAGACTCATCTAAAGTTAATGCAGATTTACATCTTTGTCCATAAACAGGACCATTTGTTT
>URQL01000259.1 GCA_900550005.1 uncultured Erysipelotrichaceae bacterium | reverse complement strand
TATTTTCCATAATATCATCCTTTCAAAAATAAGTATAAAATGAAAAAGAAAAGGTTTTGTTTGTATAAAACAAAAGATTTTCTTAAGATTGATCATAACACGGACATGTAACAAGATGATCGTTAACCATGCCAATGGCTTGCATATAAGAGTAGATGATTGTTTTACCAACAAATTTAAAACCTCTTTTTTTGAGATCTTTTGATATTGAAATCGATAAATCATCATAAGCTGGAACTTCTTGTAAAGAAGTGTAATGATGTTTGATTTGTTTATAATCACTAAAATTCCAAATATAGTGATCAAAGGAACCAAATTCTTCTTGTATTAAAAGAAAACTTTTTGCATTGGTGATAATGGCATCTATTTTTCTTTTGTTTTTGATCATAGCAGGATGTTTTAATAATTCTTCTTTTTTTGTTTCATCATATAAAGCAATACGATGATAATCAAAATTATCTAAAGCTTCTTTTAATCCATCCCATCTTTCAAGGATCAGTGACCATGAAAGCCCTGCTTGTAATCCTTCTAAAATAAGCATTTCAAATAATTGTTTTTCATCATGGGTGATTACACACCAATGATGATCATGATATGCAATTTCTTTTTCACTTTTTGCCCAACCACATCTTCTCATTTTATCCTTCCTCTCTCTTTATTCATTATATAATAAAAAGGGTGTAAAATGTATGAAAAAAACGAAAAATACGTTATAATATTCAAGAGGTGATGATATGCCACTAGCAGATATTATTCGTCCTGAAACCTTAGATGATTTAGTAGGACAGACACATTTATTAGGAAAAGATAAACCTTTAAGAAAAATTATTGAATCAAGAGAAATTCCTAACTTGATTTTTTTTGGTCCTCCAGGAGTAGGGAAGACGACTGTTGCGAAAATGATCGCGAAATACAGTGATAAAGCTTATTATAAATTAAATGGAACAACAGCTTCATTAGCTGATATTAAAACGATTATGCAAGAATCTGAAAGTATCTATGCCACGAATGGAATTATCCTTTATTTAGATGAAATTCAGTATTTAAATAAAAAGCAACAACAATCTTTACTTGAATATATTGAAATTGGAAAGATCACACTTATTGCTTCTACAACAGAAAATCCTTATTTTTATGTTTATAATGCCTTGCTTAGTCGTAGTGCTGTATTTGAATTTAAGCCGATACAACCCCAAGAACTTTTGCCGGCTATTGATCGTGCTTATCATTATTTAGAACAAAAAGATCATTTGACCTTTCATTTTGAAGATCAAGCAAAAGAAACCTTAGCACTTCATTGTGGTGGAGATGTTCGTAAAGCGATTAATACTGTGGAACTTACTTATTTTGTAACCAGACAAGATGAAACCATTTATATTACAAAAGAGTTGATTGAAACTTTAACGACCAATTCAAATATGAATTTTGATGCTAATGGCGATCAACATTATGACTTGTTATCAGGATTACAAAAATCGATTCGTGGTAGTGATCCGGATGCAGCAATGTACTATTTAGCAAGATTATTGAATGGAGGCGATCTCCTTTCTCCTTGTCGAAGATTGATGATTATTGCTTGTGAAGATATCGGGATGGCTTATCCTCAAGGAATTACAATTGTTAAAGCTTGTGTAGATAGTGCTTTGCAAGTAGGACTTCCAGAAGCAAGAATTATTTTAGCTCAGGCAACCCTTGTCTTAGCGACCGCGCCTAAATCAAATTCAGCTTATTTAGCTATTGATCAAGCTATGAGTGATATTCAAAAAGGCAAAGGAGCTAAGTTACCGCGCTGTATTCAAAATGTTCATTTAGATGGAATAGGAGATCAAAAAGGACAAAATTACATTTACCCTCATGATTATGCCAATGACTATGTTCATCAAATTTATTTACCTGACGATTTAAAAAACGCAAAATATTATGTTCCATCTTCTAATAAACATGAACAACAAATAAAAGCTTATTGGGACCATGTTAAATCAAAGAAAGATCAAAAAAAATAGTACGGTTTTGATTACCGGAGCTTCTAAAGGATTGGGAGAAGCTTTAGTTAAAGAATTAGATCAAAGAGGATGTCATTTTATTTTAGTTGCACGAAATAAAGCTGCATTACTTTCTTTACAAAAGAAAGTAAAGGGACAAGTTCAAATTGTGGCAGGTGATTTAACAAATGAGGAAATTTTAAAACAAATCGAAATTATTTTAATGAGACAAAAAGTGGATTATTTAATCAATAATGCTGGAATAGGGAACTATGGTTGGTTTCAAAATGGTCATCAAGATAAACAAATGCTTCTTTTAAATAGTTATGTACCGAGTCAATTGATGAAATACTATCTTAGAGGACAAAAAGAAGGTCGGATCCTTAATATCATTTCTATTGCTGCATGTCAAAGTGACCCCTTGATGGCACAATATGGGGCAACAAAAGCTTAT
>URQL01000258.1 GCA_900550005.1 uncultured Erysipelotrichaceae bacterium | reverse complement strand
AAGCTTACCATTACAATACCGTCTAAATCGGGTTAAAAAAATTACAATTAATGATGAAAGCTTGATCGATAAATATGAAAAATTCGTCGTACGTTATGAAGAACTTGATCGTTATTTAAAAGAAGAAGTAGCTACGCGTATTAATGATATTGACGAACAACTCTACTTTCATCGCTTAAAAAATATTAAAAAGAATATTAGTGAATTAGAAAGTGCAATGAAAGAATATGAACAAAATGCGCATACTTTATTAGATGATTTAGAGTTGGTGACAGAAATTGAAAATGAACAACGTATTCGTATTATTAAACTTAAAGAAAATTATCGTGATTTAACAAATCGCTTTGAAAATGTGAAATATAAAATTGATGAATATGTCCCTCTTGTAGGACAACAATTAATGGCATTAGAACCGGAATTTGTGGAATTAGAAGAAATGATGAATCAACAAATGTATGGTGAAGCTAAGGAAAAAGGCGAACAAATGGAACAAACTTTACAATTTTTAGATGTTAATGTTCGTGACTTACCAACCTATGTTTCCATTTCTCGTAACTATATTCCTAAGCGCTTTGGTGAAATTCAAAAACGTATGGAATTAATGAATGAACAAGGATTTTGCTTAGAAATATTAAATGCTAAAGAACGTTTTGATAAAATGCAAAAAGATCTTGAACTTGCTGGTGATTCAATGCAAGCTTTAGAAATTGATCAAGTTGGTCAAACTTTAGAAAATATTACAACACAAATCAATGACTTAATGAAAGATTTAGAACAAGAAGAAGCTGCTCATAATGAATATTTACAAATTTGGAAAGATATCTTTAATAAAATTTCAGAAGTACATGAAGATTACAAATATGCCATTACAGAATATAAAAAATTAAATGAACGTTATGTACTTGATGATCCTAAATTGGATATTGAACAATCGTACCCTGTTCTTGAAATTATTTTAGATGAAACAAAATCACTTGAACATTTAATTCAATCTAAAGATTTTAGTTACGCTAAAGTGGTGGAACGCTTAAAAGATTTATTAAGCAAATCAGAAAATTACGAAGATACATTACGTTATTTCTTTAGTAAACGTGATGAATTATATCTGATTGAACAAAGAGCAATTGACGAATTAGATAGTATAAATATTGTTTTGCTTGAAATTAAATCAGAAATTAAAAATACTCATTTACCTTCCATTTCAGAAAAATATATGGAATATATTGATGAAGCTTATAAAAGAGCCAATGCAATTCAAACTTTAAGAAATACACTCCCTATTCAATTAGACAATTTGACTTTACAAGCAGATGAGGCTCGTGATATTATTTACCGTTTATATGAAAATGTACATAATTTAGTTATTACAGCACACATGGTAGAAGAAACAATTGTTTATGGAAATCGTTACCGTTCATCTTTTTTAGAAGTCAATACAGAACTTACTAAAGCGGAATTGCTTTATCGTAATGGCGAATATTCAGAAGCACTTAAAATTGCGGTGGATATTGTAGAAAAGGTTCAACCGGGATTTAATGAAAAATTAACGAAAAAAGAATTGAAATCACCTACCTTATAGTAGGTTTTTTCATTGATTAAATAAATGTTTTTTGCATATAATGTATAAGAAAAGGAAAAGAGGGAATAGAGTGATTTATTTAGACTATACGGCAACAACGCCTTTAAATAAAGAAGTTCGAGAAACTTATACGAAATTATTAACAGAAAAATTTGCCAATCCAGACTCGATTCATCATTTAGGTTTGGAAACGGAAAATTTAATGAATAAATCAAGACAATTAATTAGTGAAATGTTGAAAGTAAAATACGATGAGATCATCTTTACAAGTGGTGCTAGTGAGGCTAACAATACTGCCATTAAAGGTGTAGGTTTTCAATACCAAAATAGAGGAAAACATATCATTACTTCAACTTGTGAACACTCATCAGTTTATGAAACGTGTAAACAAATGGAACAATTTGGTTTTGAAGTGACCTATATTAATGTTAATCAAAAAGGGGAATTGGATTTACAACAACTTCAACAAGCCATTCGTAAAGATACGATTTTAGTTTCCATTATGCATATTAATAATGAAGTCGGTTTTATTAATCCGATTGATCAAATTGTAAAAATTGTACGTAAGGCCAATCCATTAACTAAAATTCATATTGATATGGTTCAATCTTTTGGTAAAGTTCCAATTGATTTAAGTCAAATTGATTTAGCAAGCTTTTCAGCTCATAAAATCTATGGCTTAAAAGGAAGTGGGATGCTTTATAAAAAAGAAAATTGTCAAATTGTCCCATTGATAAGTGGAGGTCAACAAGAATTTCATTTAAGAGCAGGGACAAGTAATGTTTTTACAAATATCGTTTTAGCAAAAACAATACGTTTAGCTTTGCAAGATCTACCAAAAAAATTAGAGTATGTTAAAAGTTTAAA
>URQL01000257.1 GCA_900550005.1 uncultured Erysipelotrichaceae bacterium | reverse complement strand
AAGATTAAATGAAGTTAAAGATGTAGAAGCAAATGCGTCATTTGATTGTTTAAGAGAAACGATGCAATTATATCTTCAGCAAATTCCTTCTGAAGGAAAAGGTGCAAACTGGATTGTTAGAAATTTTGAACAGATTGATGGTGACGTTTTAAGAAAGAATAAGAATAACCAGAATAAAGTATACCATTTTGCTTGCTTATCCGATCGAGATATGAGTATTACACGAAAAGATGAGTTTCCATGGCCATTAGACATTAATTTTTTTGAAGTTGCACAGGCACCAGTAGATTGGAAATATCAGGTTTTCGTAACATCAAGATTAGAGTATAAGAACTTTAGACGTTATGCATTGATATACGGATTAGCATTTAGTAAATGTGCAATTAAATTAAGTTATATAAAAAGGGAAGGAGATTGCGAATCCGAATTATATTATCTGTTAAGAATATTAGGTGCAAAAGTATCACCATATGAACCCGAAATGAAAGATGATTATCGGAAAAAGGCTGATTACATTCAGATTGAAGGATTTAAAATGAATGAGTTTAATCAGTATGATCTTATGAGATACAGACTTTGTAAATATAGATTTTTAATGGAATCAGTAATAGAAGGAAAAAGTGTATATAAGGATGAGTTCTTATTACAAAAATATCTAACAATTGTATTAGAACACAGAGCTCGAAGACATTTTGAAGGAAAAGTATTTGTTAAAAATATTGTATTTGATTACTTAAATATTCAAATGGACGACCTAAAAGAAAAGTTTGTATTTATCAATTATGCAGAAGCAATAGATATTGTAAGGACTGCTTTTGCATACATCGAAAAATATGCTTTGTTTAATGGAAAGTTTATGAATTTAAAAGAAAAAGAGTTTGATCATATGATTAAAAGAGAAGATTTTCTTACAGCAAAAATTGATACAGCTTCAAAATTTGATACCAAAGAAATTTTTAAGAATTCTACACAACAAGAGGTAAATGCAACACTTAATGAAAACACTCTACTTGAAACTGCTTATAAGAAAATGCTAAATCCTTTGTGTTCAACATGTTCAGAAAAAGACATATGTTTAGAGTCCTTTAAATCCAAAAAAGCATAGGGGGATTACTATGATTAAGGAAGGAATGTTTGTGAGATGTCCAATAGATAGAGAACATCCTCATGATCCTAGAATATTTGCAACCGGTAAGGTGTTGAGTATAAATGATTTTAATGAAACAGCTCATATCAAATTTTCGGATCCATTTGATCAAAAAAAATATTTTGAATATATTCCAGATGAAGTTAAAGAGGCACCATTAGCTGCGTTAGATCATTGTCATTTATTTAAAGGATCTTTGGTGAAATGGGGAAGAAGAACATCTAGAGTAGTCGAATATAAGGGAAATGATAGTGATTTTTATGAATATTATCTGCAGGATACTGTAACTAAAGAATATAGATGTGTAAATGAGGTGGATTTAGTTACATCTTTTATTTCTGGTAGTGCGAATCCTATACAACAATTAAAAAAATATGAGTTTCAGAATCCTTGCTGGTATTTAGGACGTCAAATAGTAAAAGACACTATGAATGTATTAGATAATTCAATTTTAGGATTTAAAGAATTAGCAGGGTGTAAGATTTATTTAAAGGCCTTCCAGCTTAATACGATAATGCAATGTTTACAAAGTGAACGCTGTAGATACATGTTGGCCGATGAGGTTGGTTTAGGAAAAACAATTGAAGCTTGTTCGGTCTTGAAAATCTATTTGTCTAATAATGCAGAAAAACAGGTTTTAATAACAGTACCTAGAGCATTAATTGCTCAGTGGAGAACGGAATTATTATTTAAATTTGGGTTGTTAGAGGGAAATGATGAAAATGGAAATTCGATTAAACTTATTCCAGTAGAAAGTTTATCGAAAGAAGAGTGTGTCGTAGATTGGGATTTTGTTATTGTTGATGAGGTTCATAATTATTTAGATAGAAAAGGAAGATATGGATTTATTCACGCAATAAGTCGTCATTCAGAAAACATTATTTTACTTAGTGCTACTCCAATTCAGCAAAGACAAGAAGAGTATTTGGATTTATTAAGACTGATTCTTCCTGATAAATATGATGATATGCCAATTGAGAAGTTCAGCGAATTGGTAGGAAAACAGAATAGAATTTCCAGACTAACTTATTCACTTTTAGATGAGGTGGACAGTTTTAAAAATGAGTTGTTGCCTGAAATTGAAGCCGAAAATCCGCATGAGGATGAAGATGTTCAAGATGAATTAGAAGTAATTGAAGAAAATTTAAATGATTTAGCTGACGAAATTGATGATACGAAATTATTTGAGTTAGTATCTAGTATCGATACCTCAAAAGAAGACTTCGGAATATACGATATACAAGTAATAGTTTCCTATATTTGTGATAACTTCCAATTAGAACGAAATATAATTCGTGGAAGAAGAGCTGTTTTGGGTGTA
>URQL01000256.1 GCA_900550005.1 uncultured Erysipelotrichaceae bacterium | reverse complement strand
ATAAGTTAGATTTATTTAATCTATTAAAATTGATTTCTAAGTAATTGGCAGTTAATAAGTTTATTATCAATGAATAATGAATATTATCGAAAATGATTGAGATGATAGATTAAAAGACCTTAATTTTTATTAAGTGATAAAATCAAATAATGGTCTTGTAGAGTTTATTTAAAGCAAATTATTTTTATGTTATTGAACAGTAAATCTCTTAAATTTAATAATAAAAAAACATCGACTTTTTGTTTAGTCGATGTTTTTAGTTTAGTTGTTATTTTTTGGATCTTCACCAATTTCTTTAATTGTTGTTATAATACTTGCAAGACCTTGTAAATCACTTGGAATAATGATTTTTGTTGCATCTCCATCTGCTACTTTTTCCAATGCTTTAAATCCTTGTAATTTAATATAGGCGTCTTTTGGACTAGCATCATTAATGTATTGAATTCCTTTTGCTTGTGCTTCAGCAACTAAACGTAATGCTTCTGCTTCACCAGTTGCTTTTGCAATTTGTGCTTCTTTTTCAGCTTCTGCTCTAAGTACCATAGCTTCTTTTTCACCTTCAGCTGTTAAGATTGCAGCTGTTTTTTTACCTTCTGCTTGTAAGATAGCTTCACGTCTTTCACGTTCAGCACGCATTTGTTTTTCCATGGCTTCTTGAATGTCACGTGGTGGAATAATATTTTTTACTTCAACACGATGAACTTTAATTCCCCATGGATCTGTTGCTTCATCTAAGATGCTTCGCATTTGCGAATTGATTAAATCACGTGATGTCAATGTTTCATCTAATTCTAGATCACCAATAATATTACGTAAAGTTGTTGCAGTTAAATTTTCAATTGCATTAATTGGTCGAACGACACCATATGTAAATAATTTAGGGTCTGTAATTTGAAAATAGACAACGGTATCAATTTGCATCGTAACATTATCTTTTGTGATTACTGGTTGTGGTTCAAAGTCCACTACTTGTTCTTTTAGGGATACACGATTTGCAACGCGATCAAAAAAAGGAATTAGGATATGAACACCAACATTGCAAGAACGATTATAGGCTCCTAGTCTTTCAACAACATAACAATTTGATTGTGGTACAATACGAATCGTTTGTGCTGCAATAACAATAACAATTAAGATCAATATAACAAATAATATAGTTGTAATAAGCATAGATTAACTCTCCTTTTCTTCTCTAACAATTAATTTAACACCATCAATTGATAAAATAGTTACATGTTTTCCTACTGGAATGGTTTGATTATCAATAGCGATCGCTGACCAAAAGTTTCCTAATACTTTTACTTCTCCTCTTGTATCTTTTTGTATTTCTTTTGTAACAATTCCTTTTTTACCAATCAAACGATCCGCATTGGTATGAATGATCGTACCAGACATTGTTTTTTTAGTAAGAGGTCGTACAAATAGAAAACAAATTAAAGATACAAGAATACAAACTGTAATTTGTATAAATAAATTAAAGTGGAGTGCGTAAGCAATTAAAGCAAAAATACTTCCAACAGTAATCCAAATACTAACTAAATCAATCGTAATGATTTCAATAACAATGGATAAAATCAATACCGTTAACCATAAAACCATAAATGCATTCCCCCTTTATAGCTGAATAATTAGTAAATTACGATCTTCATCAAATATAGCGTCATATTTTACGCCATTTTGAGTCGCAAAATCCATTTTGTATTTTTGAGCTAAGTTTTTAATAAATAATTTATTACTTATTCTTCCATAGCTTTTACCGATTGAGATTTTATGTAATTGTGTACTAGGATACAAACCTAAATCGATTTCTTCTGCACTAACTGGCTTGATTGCAAGTTGGTTGGTTGATTCATCAATTCCAAGTAAAACATAACGAATATCTTGAAAAAAATCACAGGCAATTTTATTTAATGTAAAATTAGATTCATAGATCGTTACAGTTGGTGTAGCAATTTCATTCTTGACCCATTTAAAACTCATTTCTTTCATCCTCCTTAATTTCATTATATTATTTTAATTATTTTTTAGCAAGACTATTCTTTACTTATTTATTAGTATTTTAATACGAGTTTTGTTATACTTAGGATGAGGTGAGTGGATGAAAGTAAAAAAATTAATTTTATTGTTCATTTGTGCTTTTTGTTTACTCGGTTGTAATAAAAAAGACATTTATCCTGATTTTACAATCAAGCTTTTTTATTTAGATACTTGTGGACATTGCGAAGCATTCAAACAACAAGCCGTGCCAGCTTTACAAAAAAAATTTAAGGATGCGATTCATGTTGAATACTACAATATGGATGAAGATGAAAGTAAAGAACTCTATCATAATTTATGTAATAAACTTTATTTTTATGATCAAGAAGACTTAGATGATGTTCCTTTTATTGTCATGGATGATCATTTTGCTTTGTTAGGTTATAGTACAGGTGAGGAAAAAGAATTAATTAAAGATATTGAAAGAGCGTTAAAA
>URQL01000255.1 GCA_900550005.1 uncultured Erysipelotrichaceae bacterium | reverse complement strand
AATCATAAGCATCACTATTTGCAGTTCCTACAACCTTATATCCTAAAATTGATAAAATATCACTATTTCCACTTAAATCAACTATTCTCTTAGGATTTGATGGTATTTCAACTTCTCCTCTTACATCTGTAACTACCATTGTATCTTCTTTAGCAACATTTTCTGCAACATTTCCTGTTTTACCACATCCCATAAGCATTACACTTGTCACACAAGCCAATGCCAATGTTTTTAATAAACTTCTTTTCATCTTTGCGTACCTCCACACTTCATTTGTTTTCTGCATTTTGCTATGTTCAAATTGTATATGAGAATGATTATCACTTCAAGTTATACACCTAATTTAATAATTTTATCATCTATTTGAACATTTTTTGATATAATAAATATATTATTACCAAAATTAAAGAAATGATTAAAATTAAAGAAAGTGGACTTATATAAATGATTGCTAAAAGTACAAAAGAATTTCAAAATAATGTTTTAAAAAAAATGACATTTACAGCTTATCCTAAAGATAATTACATACTATACACCAATGAAAATAAAAAAAATCTTGGCTATTTTATTAAATATACAAGAGAAGGATATTATGATTTTGGAATTGGTGATTATACTATTCCAAATGATTTTTCTATTTCATTTGAACATAATGAAGAACTTATAAAGTTTGGTACTGTTTATAGTGGAGAAACTCAATTTGAGATTGAAAATAACCCTATTTCCTCATTTACACCATCTTCTTTTTTTGTTAATGAAAAAGGGTCAAAAGGAAAGCAATCCTGGAAAAAAGGTCAACACTTTCACGGTGCAGAAATAACTATCTATAAAAAGTATTTTGATGAAATTATTTTAAAAAATTTTCCAAACAGTTTAGATTTTCATGCTTTCATTACTAATTTTACTTATAATTATCTGCCCATTGAAGTAACTGCTATTATTCAAACTTTAAGAAGTCGTGGTGAAAAAGGTCAACTTTCATCTTTATATTTAGAAAGTAAAATTTTAGAATGTATTGCTTTAATTAATTTAGAAATTCAATCATCTCCAGAAAATATTTTTACTAACCAATTAAATTATGGACATGTAACAATTGGAAAAAATCGCACTGTAACTTTAACAGCTTCTGATGTAAATGCTATTCAAAAAGCTCATGATATTTTAACCAATGAATTTTGTAATCCACCAACTATCAGTGCATTAAGTAAAACTATTTTTTTAAATGAGCAAAAATTAAAAGCAGGTTTTTCATCTAGATATCATATGTCTATCAGCCAATATACAACATCACTTAAAATGGCTTTAGCAGAAAATTTACTCTCTACCACTGAGTTAAGCATTGATGAAATTGCAAAAAAAGTTGGCTATAACCATAGTGGTAATTTTATAAAAATGTTTAAAAAACTTCACGGAAAAACTCCATTATCTTTTAGAAAGTTAAAAAATTAATTTTTCAATCGACAAAAACTTACATTTTTTCTTTTTTTTATTTGTTATAATTATGCTTATAATTTTTAACATTTATTTTGGAGAAACATATGAAAAAATTTAAAGTATTTATTTTTTTACTAATATTCATAAGCAATTCCTCTGTTCTTAAAACAAATTCTATTTTTGCTTTAAGCACAGAAGAAAATGTATTAAACATTCTTTTTATCAGTTCATTTGATCCTAGTTTTATAAGTATTGAAGACCAATTTAACGGAATAAAAAAAGGATTAACTGCAGACTCTAATGTAATAATTCAATATATGAATTCAAAAACTTTTGATAGTATTGAAAACGAAGAAAAATTCTATAATTTACTTAAATATTCATTAGAAAACTATACTGAAATTGATGCTGTAATCGCTGGTGATGATGATGCAACAGAATTTTGTATTAAATATAGAGATGATTTATTTAAAGATATTCCCATTTCATTCTTAGGTGTACAAGATTTTGAAATATTAAATCGAGCTTTAGAATGTGATTTTTTTTCAGGAGTATATGAAGTTGAATCTATTAAAGATAATATTGAATTAATTAAAACTTTTCATCCTAATGTAGATACTATAACATTTATTGATACATATGGTATCTCAACTTATGAAGAAATTCTTAAAGATTATCCTGATATTAATTTTAAATGGATTTTAACAAAAGATAAAACTTTATCAGAAGTATTATTTACATTATCTAATCTTTCTGATAATAATGCTATAATACAACTTTACATAAATAAATTTAAAGATCTTGATAATTTTGATAAGAATTCACTTAACAAATTAATTGCTGCAAATTGTGCATCTACTCCAATTTACTCCACTTTAAATTATGATGTAGGTTATGGAAGTATTGGTGGAAAGGTAATAAATCATTTTATACAAGGAAAAAAAGCTGGCTCCATAGCATTGAATCTTTTAAATGGATATGATGCTAAGGATTTATTAATTGATGATGATACAGCAAATGAATATTATTTTGATTATAAAGCTTTGTCAGTTTACCATCTCCTGAATCGGGTAC
>URQL01000254.1 GCA_900550005.1 uncultured Erysipelotrichaceae bacterium | reverse complement strand
ATTGGTTGATAAATTTAATGCAGGGTTTTGTAAATAAGGAAAATCTTCTTCTTGTAAATAAATTGGACAAGAAAGGCTTTGTTGTAAGGAATCGATTGCGCCAATATGATCAATATGACCATGGGTTAATAAAATCGCTACGACTTCAAGCTCATTTTCTTCAATAAACTTTTTGATTTTCTTAGCTTGATCCCCTGGATCAATCAAAAAAGCTTTTTGATTTTCATAAACAATATAACAATTTGTTTGGAAAGGACTGACAACCATTCTTTTAATTTTCATAATTTCCTCCAAAAAGAAAAGAGTGACCTAGCACTCCATAATTTCTTTCTACTATTTTTTTTCTTTATGAGCAGTTTTTTTATTACATCTTGGACAATATTTGTTAATTTCCATACGATCTGGGTGTTTTCTTTTATTTTTAGTACCGATATAGTTTTCTTCACCACATTCTGTACATTTATAAATAATGTTATCTCTCATTTTTACACCTCCATACCCAATAACTTCGCACTTAATAATAACATAAATGAAGTTAAAATGCTACTCTTTTTTTACATTTTTCATCTTACACTAAACTTTTATTAAAATAGTCGGCAATTCCATCTTCATCTACAGATAAAGTATGTTCTTTAGCTATTTGTTTTAATTCATCACAAGCATTTCCCATGGCAACACCATGCCCGACATTTTCAATCATTTCAGTATCGTTGACCCCATCACCAAATGCATAAGTCGATTCTTGATCGATACCTATTTTTTCATACATATATTTTACAGCTGTTCCTTTTTTAAAACCTTTACGATAAATATCCATACGAATAATTCCGGTTTCATAAGCAACCATTGTAAAATCTTTTTCTAAAGCTTGATAAGCTAAACGAAGATCATCCACATTTTAAACATGACACAACATGAAATTGCATGAATATCGTCTAACGTAAAATCTTCAACTAACGTGTCTGGTTTTTTAATTGTATGAGCAAACATATGTGCATGGTCTTGAACATACTTATCTTGCCAATAGGTCGTCCAACTGTTTTGACGTCCAGCAAAAATAAAACGACCATCGTATTTTGTTAAAACATTCTATTGTTTTTGTACTTCTTCTCGTGTAAATAGATCATCTAAAACAATTTCATTATTATAAAAAATATAATGACCATCATTACCAATAAAGCCATCAAATTCTAACCCTTCATTTTTAAAAGGGACACTTCCTCGAGCTGTCGCTATAAAAATCAAATTACCTTGTTATTTAAACGCATTTAATGCATCCTTTGTCGCTTGAGTAGGTTCTATCATTCCATGAGGAACATTAATCAAAGTCCCATCAATATCAAAAAAAGCTATTTTTTTTTACCCATTCTTCTCACCTCGCTATCTATCTTATCATAAGTTTATTTGTATTCATTTTATTTTAAAGAATTAAAAACGCTTTTAAACAATCGTATCGATTGTAACAAATATTTTAAAAGTCAACTGCCAGCTCTAAGTTACAACTATTAATTAGAGTTTTTTCCCCATTTCAATACGAACTTCATGAAGTTTTGGATCATCATTAGAATACGCATATAAATCAAAACCAATGATTTCAAATCCGTGTTTTTTATAAAATGCAATCGCCTTTTCATTACAGGATTGTGTTTCTAAAACGATCATACGTGCATTTGTCTTTTTAGCTTCTTCCACTATTTTAGCCATAAGTTGACTACCTAAGCCCTGATTTCGCTTTTGACTATCAAATACACAAAGATTACTGATACGAAAACGATTGTTCCATGTTTCTAATGATCCCTCTACATAACCAACCATTTGCCTATTTTCAAAAGCACCAAATCCAATTGGTTCTTCTAACCAATCACTAAAAAAGACATCTTCAAAAGATTTTTCGATTGGATTTTCAAAGGAAACGTAATTTATTTCAAATCCAATTTCACTTCGAATAATCACATAATAACCTGTTGTGTAATAACTCACTTTTAACTTTTTATTTTTATAATCTGTTGGTTTTAATTGTCTTATTTCCATCATTTAACCTTTCCTTTTGAGTTCAATAAGATACTCACGCGTTCCTTCTTCTAATTTTTTATGATTTGTAACATCAAATCCGTGTTTTTTATAAAAAGCAATCGCTCTAACATTTTTTTCAATTGCCCATAAATGATCAACATGAAACGTATTCAATGCAAACTCCATTAATTGATGACCATAACCTTTTCCTTGAAAAAAGGGATCAACATACAATTTACAAATTTCTTTATGTTTAATTTGAATAAAACCACGAACAATTCCATCATCTAACACATAAATCGTTTTAAGTATTTCCTCTTTTTGAAAGTAATCTTTAATTACCGATACAACTTGTAATTGATTAAACGAATAATTTTCATCCTTAAATATAGGAAGATAATTTATTCGATTATTGAAAACATAAATTTCCCCAATTCTTGATAAATCTTCTTGTTTTACTTTTCTTATACTCATTATAATCCCTCTTCTTATTTATAGTTTTTACT
>URQL01000253.1 GCA_900550005.1 uncultured Erysipelotrichaceae bacterium | reverse complement strand
AACTGTCATCAAATAAGCAATCCATATATACAATATATTTTTCAAGTTCAATATAATTATCTGCTTGATCACAACATTTTTTTAATTTTTTAAATAGATGATCAGCTAAATTTCTAGATGCTAAAATATTGACTTGTAATCTTTCTAAATGATCACAAACATAAAATTCTTTTAAAATGTGTTGATTTTCACACCCTTGCATCAATTCTTCTAAAAAAACATAAAGTCTACGGTAATCCACTTGTTTACTTTCTTGATAGCTTAATCTTCTCATCATCAATCTCCCCTTTTCTTTATGCTTCTATTTTACCTTTTTTGTATTTTAAAAGAGGTTTTATTCTTTAAACTAACACCTAATAATCGGTGTTAGTTTAAAATCATATTTACAAAATAAAAAGCATACATTAGATTGAGGTGAAATTATGTGTGGTATTGTAGGAATTTCTAGTTTTGTGCAAGAATTAGCATTTGATCAAAATAAAATTGAAAAAATGTGCCGTTTACTATCGCATCGTGGTCCTGATGATGAAGGGATTCAAATTTACCAAAATACAGCTCTAGGTCATCGCCGTCTATCCATTATCGATTTAAAAAATGGACATCAACCTTTACGCTACCAGTATAATGAAAAAGAATATTGTATCGTCTATAATGGTGAACTTTACAACATGAAAGAAATTAAAGAAGATTTAGTCCAACGTGGTTATCCATTTCAAACCTCAAGCGATACCGAAGTGATTCTTGTAGCCTATCTTGAATATGGTTATCAATGTGTTCAACATTTTGAAGGAATCTTTAGTTTTGTCATTTATAGTGATCAAGAGCTGTTTGGTGCACGTGATCATCTAGGTGTAAAGCCCCTTTTTTATAGTTACTATAAGGATCACTTTGTCTTTGCTTCCGAAATCAAGGCGCTCCTATTTGAAAAACAAAAGGCCATTGTTGATCAAGTCGGGTTGCTAGAACTTTTAGGTTTAGGTCCTTCTTTAAGTCCAGGCAAAACCATTTATAAAGGGATTGAATCTTTAAGACCCGGACATTATTTTATTTATGACCGTAACGGTTTAAAAATCGAACGCTATTTTAAACTTCATGCGTTAAAACATAAAGACGATTATGAAACAACAAAACAAAAAGTGCGTTCATTAGTGATTCATTCCATCACTCAACAACTCCTTAGTGATGTTGAAGTGTCCGCCATGCTTTCTGGTGGCGTTGATTCGAGTATCATTTGTGCCATTGCTGCTAAATATTTACCCACTTTAGCAACTTACTCAGTTTCCTATGAAGATCAAAATCGTTATTTTAAAGCTTATGATTACCAAACAACGCAAGATCAAGATTATATCAACCTTATTGTTGATCAATATCATACTCACCATCATGCCATTATTCTAAGCCAAAAAGAATTGGTTAATCATTTAAAAACAGCTCTCATTGCTCGAGATATGCCCGGAATGGCCGATGTCGATAGTAGCTTTTTTTGTTTTGCTCGTCAGATTGCTTCAAATCACAAAGTCGTTTTATCCGGTGAATGCGCAGATGAAATTTTCGGTGGCTATCCTTGGTTTTACAAATCAGAACTTAAAGAAAAAGAAAACTTTCCTTGGTTATTAGATCAAGACCTTCGACTCAGTCTATTTCGTCCAGAAATACAAAAATTACCTTTTAAAACCTATATTCAAAATGCCTATAATCAAAGTATTTTAGAAGCAGAAACCTTAAATGAAAGCCCTGAGGACCAATATAAACGTAAAATGATCTATCTTTGTAGTGAATGGTTTATGCAAACATTACTTACTCGTTCTGATTCACAAACCATGCACGCCTCCATTGAATGTCGTGTCCCTTTTGCTAGTGCGAAACTAATGCAATATGTTTACAACATTCCCTGGAAATATCTTTATCATGATGGTCATGAAAAAGCACTCTTACGTGATGCCTTTAAAAATGAATTACCTACAGAAATCCGAGAAAGAAAAAAGAATCCGTATCCAAAAACGCATTCTCCTATCTATTGTGATCTCGTTTGTAATAAATTAAATGAAGCACTTAAAGATCAAAACTCAATCCTTTATCGCCTCTTTTTAAAAGATCAATTAAATGAATTAATTAAAACAAAAGGGAATTCCTTCAAATTCCCTTGGTTTGGCCAATTAATGATGGGTCCTCAATTTCTAGCTTATTTATATCAAATTCATCTGTGGGGTCAAATTTACCATATCGAACTTGATTTTTAATGATTAAGAAATGGATTAGACATTTGTTCTTCTTTTAAAGTAGTCATCTCACCATGCCCAGGAAAAACACGTGCATCTTGGTCCATTTCTTTAATTTTAGTAATCGATTCTAAGGTATCGTGATGACTAGAGCCTGGAAAATCATAACGTCCAATCGATCCTTTAAATAAAACATCACCCGAAAAAATAATCTTTTGTTCAACAAATTCAATCATTGAAGAACCTGGTGTATGTCCTGGTAAATGATGCCATTTAATCTCTACCCCTGCTAAATTTAAAT
>URQL01000252.1 GCA_900550005.1 uncultured Erysipelotrichaceae bacterium | reverse complement strand
AGCCTTAGCAGAACAATTATTTGATTCAGAAAAGCATATTGTTCGTATCGATATGTCTGAATATATGGAAAAATACAGTGTTTCTCGTTTGCTTGGAGCTCCACCAGGATATGTAGGGTATGAAGAAGGCGGACAATTAACCGAAGCAGTAAGACGTAATCCTTATTGTATCGTATTACTTGATGAAATTGAAAAAGCACATCCAGATGTTTTCAACATTTTACTTCAAGTTTTAGATGATGGACGTATTACAGATTCAAAAGGTAAAGTGGTAAGCTTTAAAAACACGATCATCATTATGACATCTAATATTGGTTCAAGTTACTTACTTGATGGAAATACACCTGAAAATCGTGAAAAAGTAATGAATGAATTACATTCTTACTTTAAACCAGAACTTTTAAACCGTATTGATGAAATTGTCTTATTTAACTCATTAGATCAATCTGTTATTTATAAAGTTATTGATAAATTCATTAATCAATTAGAACAACGTTTAGTTGAACAAAATATTCGATTAGAAGTGACTGATCAAGCTAAAGAATACATTATGGAACATGGATTTGATTATCAATTTGGTGCTCGTCCACTTCAAAGATATATTCAAAATCATATTGAAACCTTGGTAGCACGAAAGATCATTGATGGTACGATCCATCAAGATAGTCAAGTCGTTATTGATATTGATCAAGATGAATTTACAATACAAGTAAAATAAGCACTCTTAGGAGTGCTTTTACTTGTATTAAGAATAATTGCCATACTACTTTTCGTTGAAATAAAAAAATGGTAAAATAGAATGCGAGGTGATACAAATGCGATGTTACTATTGTGACCATGAAATTAGTGATGAAGCAACTTTTTGTCCTTATTGTGGAAGAAAGGTTTCATTTGATCAAGAACCAAAGAAGAAAAATAATAAAAACAAATTTGTATGGATTGGATTAGTTTGTTTTTTTGCAGTATTGTTAGGTGTTCATTTTCAATTAAACAAAAATTCAAATAGTAAAGATATTTCCTATTATGATTATAAAAAAATAGCTGGAAATTATATCACAAGTCAAAAGGACACTCTTTCAAACTTAGTCAATGGGGGTTATGTATGTTTTGATCAAGATACTATTTATTTATCTGATATAAGCAATCAACAAAATATTTATAAATACGATGCTTCAATGGAAAAGGGAGAACTTCTTGTTGACAGACAAGCTTCTTATTTACAATGTTATGATCAAGGATTGATTTATAAAGATGAAAGTAATCAAGGTTATGTTTATTACTATGATTTAACAACCAAACAAAGTCGTTGTATTTTAGAAAAAGATGCTTACTATTTACTTGTTTATAAGGATTTACTTTATTATCAAGATGATAAGGATCAAGAATCTCTTCATGTTTATGATTTAAAAAATGAAACAGATCAAAAACTAAATGATGAAGCAACGTATCATATTCAAATTTTAGATAATCAGCTTTATTATTCAACAGATCATCAAATTCATCGCTATAATTTAGAAAACGGACAGGATGAAGTTCTTTTGGATGCGAGTTGCTATAACTTGATTGTTGAAAAGGGCAATTGTTATTATGTTTCTACAGAAGATTATTTTATTTATCGCTATGATTTACTAAGCCAAAAATCAACTCGCTTAAATCGTGAACAAACATTAGGCTTTGTTATGAATGAGGATCAAATTTACTATTTAAATAATTATGGTGAAGTCATTAATATGAACACGGATGGATTAAATAATCAACTTTTAAATGATGAAATCACGGCAACGAAGATTCAAATATTAGGCGATTATTTGCTTATACAAACACAAGGATCAAATCAAGATGATTATTGGACAATTATCGATGTTAATGGGGAATTTGTTCAATCCATCAATGAAGATGATTCATTTAGTAATACGTATATTTAAAAAAGGAGATTTTTATGCAACGTTATTTTGTAGAAAATATGGGAAAAGATGAATTTATCATTGGTAAAGAAGATCATCATCATATTAAAAAAGTGATGCGGATGAAAAATGGTGAAGAAATTATTTGTATCAATGAAAAAAAAGAAATCTATTTATGTCAAATAGAAGATGTAGAGTTAGGAAAAATCAAAGTCCTTTCTTTGTTAGATCAAGATTGTGAACTTCCTGTTTCGGTTACATTGATTTATGCTTTGCCAAAGAGTGATAAATTTGAATTTGTCTTACAAAAGGCAACCGAACTGGGTGTTGATTGTATTGTTCCATTAAAAACAAGAAGAAGTATCATTAAAACGGATCGTAAAACTTTTCATAAAAAATACGAACGATTTAATAAAATATTAAAAGAAGCTGCCGAACAATCTTATCGTAATCATATTCCAGAAATTAGCGAATTGATAGATTTAAAAGAGGTCAAAGAGTACTTAGGAATGCATAATATTGTGGCATATGAGGAAAAAGCGAAAGAAAATGAATTATCTTTGTTCAAACAAGTCTTGTCTAATGTGCATATTGGTGATACAATCACTATTATTGTAGGATGTGAGGG
>URQL01000251.1 GCA_900550005.1 uncultured Erysipelotrichaceae bacterium | reverse complement strand
AAAGAAGATATTGCGTATGTAACTAAAAAGAGTGAAGATTTAGGACCAGAGTATACCATTGATATTTTTAAAAATAAGGCACCTATTGAAAACGGTGAAACCGTTGCTTATTTAAAACTAAATCAAAATGGTTATGTTACAAATCATGATTTGATCGTAAAAGAAGAGGTGGCAAAACTCGCTTTTACAAGTAAGCTCTATCGTGATTTTGTTATAATGTGGCAATAAAAAAAGGATTTCTTGTATAAATGACAAGAAGTTCTTTTTTTTTACCTTTTTTTTACTTTCTAAAAAAGAAGAATCCTGACTTGTTTTGTCAAAGGAATTTTTATTTGAATTTAAATCCTTTAAGATAATTGCGGAGGTAATCAAAATGAATAAAATACGTTTAGAAAAACATGAAGATATTCTGATTGTCTATTTTAGCGGTGAAATAGATAGTCTTAATGTTTTAAACTACCGTAATGTTTTAGCAAGTGAAATCGAGAGTCATGTTTATAAAGTAGTTTTAATGGATTTTAATGAAGTCACCTTTATGGATAGTTCAGGAATTGGTCTAGTACTAGGAAGATATAATCAAATCAAAGAAGAGGGTGGAACTCTCTATTTAACAGGATTAAATAAAATGAGCTACCGATTATTTGATCTAACAGGATTGTTTAAAATTATGGATTATATTCAAGATAAAGAAGAAATATTAATCAAGGCAGGTGAAGTGTATGAACCAAATGAAAATTAGTTTTAAATCGAATTTAGTCAATGAGGTATTTGCTAGAAATGCCGTGGGTGCATTTATTCTTTACCTTAATCCCACGATCGATGATTTAATCGAAATTAAAACGATCGTATCCGAAGCCGTGACAAATGCAATCGTCCATGGTTATAATCAAGATCCTTATCAAGATGTTTACTTAAGTGTTTCTATTCAAAATCATTCTATTTTAATTGAAGTGGAAGATCATGGTTGTGGTATTGAAAATATTCAACAAGCCACTTTACCTCTTTATACAAGTAAACCAAGTCAGGAACATGCTGGAATGGGGTTAAGCATTATTGAAACATTATGTGATGATTTTGAAATTGAATCATCATTAAATATTGGGACCAAACTAATTATGAAAAAAAACTTGAATCATGAAAAATAAAGAGACATTGGATCTTGTTTTGAAAGCACAAAAAGGGGATAAAGTTGCTTTAGATCAATTAGTGGAAGCTAATGTTGGACTGGTTTGGTCCATTGTCCACCGCTTTAAAAATACGTATTATGATAAAGAAGATCTGTTTCAAATTGGCTGTATTGGACTGATGAAATCTATTTATCATTTTGATTTTACTTATCAAGTCCAATTTTCAACCTATGCTGTTCCCATTATCATGGGGGAAATCAAACGCTTTTTTAGAGATGATGGAACAATCAAAGTATCCAGACAACTTAAAGAATTGAATATTAAAGTTCAAAAAGCAAAAGAATCCTGGATTGAAAAATATCAAAAATCACCGACGTTACAAGAAATTGCTCAAGTCTTAAATTGTGATGAACAAGATGTTTTACTTGCTGTAGAGTCTTCTTATTATCCAACGTCTTTAAATGAACCTATTTATGAAAAAGATGGTTCTTTAATTTCACTTAGTGATCGTATTGAAGATAAGCGGGATAAAATGTGGTTTGAAAAGATGGCTTTAAATATGGAAATTGAAAAATTGAGTGATAAGGAAAAAATGATATTAGATTTAAGATATAAACAAAATTATAATCAGGCTTATATTGCTAAAAAGTTAGGTATCTCACAAGTACAAGTTTCACGTTTAGAAAAGAAAATTATTGAGAAATTAAGGTCTAAATTAGTTGAAGAAACTTAAATCTTCAACTTTTTTTAAATTCACTAGCAATTTAAATTGTATGCATATATAATGTAGACGAGGTGTTTATTATGAAAAAATCAAGCAACTCGTTTTCGAAATCAATCGTATTCATTATTATTTTATTCATACTAATCCAACAGGTGATCCCAATGGTTTATATCGTTGATGGATCATCCATGTTGCCCACATATAAAGAAGGACAAATTACCCTTATTGATTATTATCATTTTAATAGTCAATACACATTTCAAGATGTTGTTGTGATTCAATTAAAATCGACCCATACAAAAATGATTAAACGGATTATTGGTGTAGCCGGAGACCATGTGCAAATTATCGATAATAAGCTTTATATCAATGAACTAGAAATTGAAGAAGATTATTTGTATGAACCTATGCAAAGTAAAGATATGGATTTTATTATTCCTGAAAACAAATTTTTTGTTTTAGGTGACAATCGTAACAAAAGTATTGATTCACGCAAACTTGGATTGATTGATCAAGAGGATATATTAGGAAAAGTTATTTATGTTAAGGAGAAATAGCGTGAAAAAAAGAAGAAAATTAAGAAAATGTAAAAAAATACTGGACATTATTCGCAGAATCGTGTATATTAAATATCGACCGTTTTGGAGAAGTACCCAAGCTGGCCGAAGGGGCTCCCCTGGAAAGG
>URQL01000250.1 GCA_900550005.1 uncultured Erysipelotrichaceae bacterium | reverse complement strand
GATATGTTATATGGTCATCGACGTGATCCAGTTGGTTATGCTAAAGCATTAGAACAATTTGATGATCAGCTAACAGAATTACTTTATCAATTAAAAGAAGATGATTTACTTATTTTAACTGCAGATCATGGCAATGATCCTACATACAAAGGTTCAGATCATACACGTGAACAAGTTCCTTTATTAATTTATTCAAAAGCAATGTGTAATCCTGTAAATTTAGGAGAATTGGATAGTTTTGCTTGTATTGGAGCAACAATTGCTGATAATTTTAATGTTAAATTACCTCCAATTGGTAAATCTATCTTAGATAAAATTAAATAATAAAAAGGAGAAAAAATTCAATGTCAACAGATCCTAAAAAATTAATTAAAACAATATTACTTGCTTATTTTTTAGCATGTGTTATCTTAGTATCAGGTTATACATGTAAAGATGTTCCTTTATTAATTATCTCATTTTCATTTATTAGTGTTATGTTATTTGTAAGTGGGATTTTATCATTACACCAAAATTATAAAAAATATCATATTCAAATGTATTTTTTCTTAGAAATTGTTGGATTTTTATTAACTTTATTTTCAATTATAATGTGCTTATTGTGTGTACTATAAGGATTCTTCTTTATGGTATATCTCTTTTGGTTTACATAATATACATTATAAGAAGTTTTATACCTGCTTATTATACGTATATTTACCTCCTTAAAATAAAAAAATAAGAATTCAATTTGAATTAATTGTCTTCTTATTTTCTATTTTATTTATATAGATAAAGTTAAAATAAGTAACTATTTTTCTTCTTTATTTACTTTATCAAATGCTTCATACAATTGAGTTGGGAAAATTCCATTAAAACATGCCATACATAAACCACATTTTTTAGAATCTAATTTATAATTATAAACAGATTCATATAAACCATTTTCACTAATAAAAGCTAAAGAATCAGCTTCAATGTATTCTTTTAATTCTTCAACATTTAAACGGTTAGAAATCAATTCTTCAAAAGTAGAAATATCTACACCATAAAAACATGGGAATTTAATTGCTGGTGAAGCAATTTTAACGTGAACTTCAGTTGCTCCAGCTTCTTTTAATAATTTAACGATTCTTTTTGAAGTTGTACCACGAACAATAGAATCATCGATCATAATAACTCTTTTGCCTTGAACAATAGAAGAAACTGCAGAAAGCTTCATTCTTACCCCTTGTTCACGTAATTCTTGTGTTGGTTGAATAAATGTACGTCCAACATATTTATTCTTAATTAGACCAAGTTCATAAGGAATACCTGATGCTTCAGCGTAACCAATTGCAGCTGACAAACTTGAGTCAGGAACACCGATTACTAAATCTGCATCTGTTGGTGATTCTTTAAATAATTGTATCCCTGCTCTTTTACGAGCTGAATGAGCATTGATTCCTTCAATAGCACTGTCTGGTCTTGAAAAATAAACATATTCCATGGCACACATTGCTCTTGTACAATCATCTGTATAATACATTGATTTTAGTTCACCATTTTTAATACGGATAACTTCACCTGGTTCCACATCACGAACAAATTTAGCCCCTACTACATCAAAAGCGCATGTTTCTGATGTAACAATATAAGCACCATTAGCCATTTGACCAATAGATAAAGGTCTTAAGCCATATTTATCACGGGCAATATATAAAGCATGTTCAATCATAATTAAAAAAGCAAATCCACCATCAAGTAATCTTAATGAATGACAAATACGTTCAATCATCTTTCCTTGAGATCTTTTAATTAGATGTCCTAAAATTTCTGTATCGGATGTTGATTGAAAAATACTTCCTTGATCTTCTAAATCATTTCTTAAACGATGTGCATTAATAATGTTCCCATTATGAGCAATCCCCAAAGAACCACTATTTGTTCTAAATAAAAATGGTTGGACATTAGCAAGTCCTCCGCCACCAGCTGTAGCATAACGCACATGACCAATACAACAATCTCCTTGTAATTTGGCGATTCTTTCGTTACTAAATACTTCAGAAACTAATCCTTCTCCTTTATGTAAAGAAAGTTGACCATCATTATTTACTAAAATTCCGGCAGCTTCTTGCCCCCTGTGTTGTAAACTATGTAATCCATAATAACAAATTCGAGCAGCATCTTGATGCCCATAAACAGCAAATACGCCACATTCTTCATGTAGTGTGTCATCATCTATATGAAACATTTTTAATCCCCCTTATTTATACAATAATTATTTTATAATGATTTTATTTTTAGGTCAATAGAATTTTCATTCCATTTCATTATCTCGATATTCAACTATACAGACTAATATACTTTTTCACTTCATATATAATCCTTTTACCTGAATAACGATGATTTATTCTCCATTCTTGTTTGGATAAGAATAATGGTAAATCATGTTTTTTAACTGATCTATATAAGTGATTGATATCTGATTGAATATTTCCTGCAAAAGTATTCAACCACTTTAATTTATGATTTTCCTTTGCATAATCTACAACACTGTTTTCTAACTGTGCTAATTTATTTAAT
>URQL01000249.1 GCA_900550005.1 uncultured Erysipelotrichaceae bacterium | reverse complement strand
GTAGCTACAATAATACGATCCATTTTTAATCCTCCTACTTATTGTCTTTTTGATAATCTAAGGCAATTTTAATTTCTTGAAATGTCGATTGCACAAAATAACAAATCATCTTTTTAGGCAAAATAATCTTAAGCCATAATGGAAATATTTCATATAAATGATTTACTACAAATTGAAATTTTTCCTCATTTTTTCCATAACTAAACATGTTTTCTGCTAGTACAATCAGTTCAATTAAAAATGCTTTAATTCCCATTCTTTTCAATTTTAATATAAAACCTAAACAAATTACAATAAAAATCACAATCCAATAAATTGAATTAATCTTTCTCACCCCTTTATTATACTATGATTCATTTTATAAAGTGTGAAAAATAAAAAGTGAAGATGATATAAACTATTATTTTTATACCAAATTCACCTTTTCTTTAAAAAATCTATTCAAAATCAATATCAGGTAATGTACTTGTATTTAAACAATATTCTTCTAAACTCCATCCATTGTCTTTAATTGTTTTAGCAACATCTTCACCTACATAACGTAAATGCCATGGTTCGTGAGCAATACCTGTAATATCTGCTTTATTTGTTTCGAAACGAACGATAAATCCATATTTATAGCAATTTTTAATTACCCATTGATATTCATTTGTATCACCAAAAGTAATTCTTTCTCCATCAACAACACTTTGAGATGTAATATCTACTCCTAATCCTGTTTGGTGTTCACTGGCACCTGGTAAAGCTACATATTCGCTTGCATAAACACCACCATAATTTGCTTCTGTTTGTTGGTAAACTTCAGTTTGTGATTGATAAGAACGGAATCCACTATTAAGTACTAAATACATTCCTTCTTTTTTTGCATCATCTGACATTTTTTCTAATGCAGTAGCAACAACTTGACGTACTTGACGATCTTCGCATTCTGGTGCTATAGCAATATTTGGTTCAACCAAATCAGTTGGCACATAACTACTTGCTAAATAAAAACCTTTTTTTACTAAAGTTAATACATTTTCTGGATTTTTAATTTCATAATGGTCATTCGTTGAATTTGTAGAAATAATAAATGGAAAATTTGTAATATTAACTGCATATTCATCACTATTAGAAGAAGCGGCAGCAACATATTGTTCAATTTTTGAATAATCAAAATAAGCATAGTTTTTAAAACGATTTACAGTATCGACTTTGATACTATGATCAATTAAATATTGTACATCATCCATATTTCCTTTCGTTAATACTTCCCAAATATCATCTTCACTGTATCCTAAATCAGCTAATTGAGGGTATTGTTTATTCATAAAAGATGAAATTGTAGAAACGATTTCTTCTTTTGACATATCTGGATGCAAATCAAAATAACGATCATATTCATCATAATATTTTGCATTAAGATCAAGACCAACCCAATCTTCTAAATATTTTACTTTTGCTTTTGATAACAATTCTGCTTTATTTTCACTGCTTTGTTTTAAAACAATACTTGCTTCTTTAAAGCTGTACCCTTTTGATAATAATTTAATTCTTTTAAAATTTAAACCTAAAACAATTAAAACAATTAATAGCGGAATTCCCACAAAAACAAGAATAGCACGCCAATTTACTCTTTTTTTTCTACCATACGAACTATAATAAGAACGTTTACTCATTTTCTTTCTCCTTCCATATTTTTTTGCTTGAATAATTTTCACCAAACATCAAATCATACTGAATCAATTCATGATCATCAATGTATTGTTGAATTTGTGGATCAATTTCATCTGAATACTTATAAAAACGATTATCTTTACCTAAAATAAAGTAATTGTTGTATCCATTAATCAATGATGAAGCATAGTAATTGTATTTTAAATAATCAGGTAAGGTAATACCAGCATTTAATAAAGTATATGCACCTAACACAGATGAATCGAGAGTAATGTCTAATTGTGTACCAATATCATAGTTTGCCCAAATAACAAAAGGCGTTTTATATTTATTTACATCATCCAAATGATCACCGTTCACATTGATTGTTGAACTTACAAATGGATGATGATCTCCAAACATAACCACAATCGTCGGTTCATCATAATTTGAAAAATATTCTACTAAATTCTGATACATTTGATCTGCATCTTGTACTCCTCTAGCATGAATACCCGCTTCAAGTTTTCCATCATCTTTAAATAGACTTTCATCCCCACTTACACCAACAACTCCATTTGAAGTATCAACATAAGGGGTATGATTTTCCATTGTAACGGTAAAACTAAATAAGGGTTGGTCGCTTTGTTTATTTTCAAACATAGAAACTATCTTTTCGTAAACAGCTTGATCCGAAATATACCCTTTTTTCTTTTCAGCATTGGCATCAAAATCATCCATGGTATAAAATTGATCAAATCCTAATATCGGATAGACGTTATTTCGATTCCAAAATGTACCCAAATAAGGATGAATTGCTACCGTTGCATAACCTTCATTTTTTAAATAGCCTACCATACTATCGCAATGATCTTCAATATAACGATCATACGCTACGCTACCTAAAGGTAAGTAA
>URQL01000248.1 GCA_900550005.1 uncultured Erysipelotrichaceae bacterium | reverse complement strand
TTTTTCATTTTCAATGTATTCATTAATAAAAGCGGTTTGTCTTCCTCTTGTTTGTGATTGTAACTTAAACATCGAATAAGTTCGACTCGCAATAAATTTAGCTACAAATAAAGAGATCGGTGTTAATACAACAACCACCATCGCAATACTAAATTTTAAAGTGATCATAAAATAAAGTGTCCCTAAAATCGTCATGATGCCTTTAAATAATTGCGTAAATCCAAGTAACAAACCATCAGCAAAGGTATCTACATCACTGATCATACGACTGACGATTTCTCCACTAGGATGAATATCTAAATAACTAAGTGGTAAATGTTGAATATGTTCAAAAGCTTGATTACGGATATCTTGAACAACATGATACGTAATTTTATTGTTGATCGTTGTCATGACCCATTGAGATAAAGCCGTAATACAAACAATAATTACTAAAGTTTTAAATAAGACATAAATACCCACAAAATCAACTTGTTGATAACCAAGAATTAAATCCATTGCTTTTCCTATTAAAATAGGAACATAAAGTGTACAAACGACACTAATAAAAGCAAGAACGATAGAAAGGATCATCCAAAACCAATATTTTTTTAAATAATTTAATACTTTTTTAAGTACTTCCCATTGACTAGTTGATTGCATTTTGTTGGTCTCCTTTCTTAAATTGTAAATCATAAATTTCTTTATAAATTGAACAATTTTCTAATAATTCATCATGTTTTCCAATACCAGCAACTTTACCATCTTCTAATACAAGAATTTGATCAGCATGTTGTAAAGAAGAAGTTCTTTGCGAAACAATAAATACTGTCATTTCCTCTTTGTAAGAACGAATTGCTTTTCTTAAAGCCGCATCCGTTGCAAAATCAAGAGCAGATGAACTATCATCTAAAATTAAGATTTCTGGTTTTTTAACTAAGGCACGTGCAATGGTTAAACGTTGTTTTTGTCCTCCCGAAAGATTACGTCCATTTTGTTCAAGTTGATAGTCAAGTCCCCCTTCTTTTTTATCAACCACTTCTTTAGCTTGAGCCATTTCTAATGCTTCTTCAATATCTTGCATAGAAGCATTTTCATTTGACCAAAGTAAATTTTCTAAAATCGTTCCTTGAAATAACACGGCTTTTTGAGGAACTAAACCAATTTTTTCAAGTAAATAATCATGTTGATACTCTTTAACATCTTTACCACGATAACTTACTTTACCAGCAGTAGCATCATAAAAACGACAAATCAAATTGATAATACTTGTTTTTCCTGAACCTGTGGATCCAATGATTCCAATTGTTTGTCCTTTTTTAACTTTTAAATTAATATCTTGTAAAGAAGCATCCCCATCACTGGTATAATTCAAACCTACATGATCCATTTCAATTAAATAATCACTCTCTTGATCTTGTTTAGCATCTCCTGAATGAAGAGAAGGTTGAATTTCAAAAATCGATTGAACACGATTTCCACAAGCAATGGCTTTAGTAATATTGATGATCAAATCTGCAAGTTTGATTAATTCTACTAAAATTTGAGACATATAATTATATAAAGCAATTACTTGACCTTGAGTTAAAATCCCCATATCAACACGTAATGCTCCAACATAAATCAAAACAATTGTAGCAATATTGATTAAGACATAAGTTAATGGGTTTAATAAAGCCGAAATCTTCCCCACATATTTTTGTAAAAAAGTTAATTGATCATTTTTAACATGAAAAGAATCAATTTCTGTTTCTTCCTTACAAAAAGCACGAATAACACGTACTCCAAGTAAATTTTCACGTGTTGATTGCGTAATACGATCTAATGCATTTTGTACTTGTTGGTATAAAGGACGACATTTTAACATGATGGCAAAAACAACAATCGTTAAAATAGGGATCGTCACTACAAACACAAGAGCTGCTTTAACATCAATCGTAAAAGCCATCACCATGGCTCCTAATACAACAAATGGTGAACGTAACAATAGCCTAAGTGTTAAATTCATTCCATTTTGCACTTGGTTAATATCACTCGTTAAACGGGTAACCAAAGTACTCGTACCTGTTTCATCCAACTCTTTATAAGAAAGATGTTGAATATGGCTAAACAAAGCAAAACGAATCTTTGTTACAAAACCAACCGCTGCTTTAGCCGCAAAATATTGCGCCGTAATTGAACAGGCTAATCCAATTAAAGCAAGTAAAATAAGAAGCAGACACATTTTAATAATATAAGATGTATCTTGATTAGCAATTCCTTTATCGACAATCGAAGCAACAACAAGCGGAACAAAAAGTTCAAAGCTGGCTTCTAACAATTTAAATAAAGGACCTAAAATGGTTTCTTTTTTATATTCTTTTAAATAAACTAATAACTTTTTCATAAACCCTCCTTTTAATCCTTATTAGTATACCACAATTTGAATTATATATATAATATTTAAATACTATAATCATTATATTTAATCTATATAAAAAAGAGGAAAGACTTCCTCTAAATAATTTGAAAAATATAAAATTTTAAATAAGACGTTTCATCCATTGTCCAAAGGATTGGATGATCAGCATTTTGTTGC
>URQL01000247.1 GCA_900550005.1 uncultured Erysipelotrichaceae bacterium | reverse complement strand
TAAATAAAGACGGATCTCATCACATCTTTCATCAATTGAAATTTCTTTTTTCCCTACAGAAGTAATCAATGGAGAAGTAAGTAATTTTCTTTGATACATTTTTTGCATAGCTTTCATTAAATCATAAATTTCTAATTTTTCGGGTAAAATATTAGTCATATCGATTTTATATTCATCCATAGAACTAGCCGGTTTAATAAAGAAAGCTTGTCGTTTTTCTAATTGGTCTTTTAACTTTCCAACAACATCTTTATATTTTTTATATTCTTGTAATCTTTTAATTAAAGTTTCTCGTGGATCTTCTTGATAATCTTCTTCTATTTCTACTTTTTCTACAGGTAAAAGCATTTTACTTTTTAACTCTAATAAATAACTTGCCATGGTTAAATATTCACTTGCAATTTCTAAATTTAAATTTGAAAAAGCATGAAGGTAATCTAAATATTGTTTTGTCACTTTAGCAAGTTCTAAGTTTTCTAAGTCCATTTGTTTTTCTTTAATTAAATGTAAAAGAAGGTCTAAAGGTCCTTCAAACTGATCTAATGTTACTCGATATTCTTCCATAATTTATCACCTAATTTAATAGTTTATCATAAATGATTCAAAAAAACTAGAACAAGTACCCGATTAATTTGAGTACTTGTTTTTGGCTTTTGGTTTACGTATAAAGAAATAGAATAAATCTTCAAAATTAAAAGGAATAAAAGGATAGAGATAACTCTGCTTAAATAATTTTAAATTTGCTAGTACATAATAAAGGATAAAATTAAAGAGCACAAAACCATAAGCTTTGAAAATCCATATTAATAAAAGAAGAAGGAGTTTTAAATATTTATTCGCTAAGGATAATTCATAATTTGGTGTAGCAAAACCAGCCACATTACTTAAAGCACTATAAAGTAGAATTTCAGGAATAAAAAGACCTAATTCAATAGCAAACTCACCTAGTAAAATAGCTGCAATAAACCCTAAGGCACTTGACAGGCCGGTTGGTGTATGGATCGTCGCTAAGCGGAGTAATTCAATAGTGAGTTCTACTAGTAGGACTTGAACCATTAAATGATTAAAATCAAAACTTTCCACTTTAGCAAAAACAAACCAATCGACACGTTGATAAAGTAAGGTTAAAACCCAAAAAGGGACTAGATACACCGATAAAAAAACAGCAAATAAGCGAAGTAAGCGAATAACCGTACCAATAATAGGAACTTGACGATGTTCTTCTACATGTTCTAAAATTTCAGGTAAAGAAGTGGGTAACATCATCACCGAAGCACTCGTATCGGTAATGATCGCTAAATGTCCTTGAACAATATGTGTCGAAACAATATCCGGTCTTTCACTATAACGTACAAGTGGAAACGGATTATAAATTTGGTGGATCAAGAGTTCTTCTAAAGCACGATCACTCATCACAAGATCCTTGGTTTGAATCTTCGCTAATCGATTTTTAACATCCTTTAAAACTTCCTTATCGATTTGTTTTCGATCATAGCATAAACAAATATCAATTGGCGCTAAATTACCAATCGTCATCTTTTCAAAACAAAGATCCGGATTACGAATCCGTCTTCGAATCAGTCCCGTATTGGTTACTAATTGTTCAACGAAACCATCCTTAGCTCCACGTACACTTTTTTCTGTTTCTGGTTCATTGATACTACGACTGGGGTATTTTCTAACATCGACTTCATAAATTTGATCCTCTACAGTAAGGATAGCATTTCCAGATAATAAAGCTAAAGTCTTCTTATCTAAAGTAATTTTAGTAATAGAACCATTAAAGAAATTATCGATTAAATGACCTGGATCAGGAATCAATTCGATACCTGCACAAACCAAAGCAATCAAATCATCGCTTACTAAACTAGAGATAAATTCTAACTGATAACACGTTTTACCAGAATGAATGGAACGGGTATTGTAATCAAAAGAAGTTTCCATTACGATTTTGGTTTAAATAAAATGGCTGTAAAAAAGCCAAAGATAATCGCCGTTGTAATTCCAGCTGCAGTAAGATCAAACATACCCATCCATAATCCTAAAAAACCATATTCTTCTACTTTTGCTAAAGCACCATGCATTAAGGAATGTCCAAAACTGGTAATAGGAAGCAAAGCACCCGCTTGAAAGATGGCAACAAGCTTATCATAAATATGAAAGAGATCTAAAAAAGAACCTATACAAACAAATAAACTGGTAATATGCCCTGGTGTCCAACTGGTCATTTCATAAAGGATCTGCGCGATTAAACAAATACTTCCACAAAACAAAAAAGCAAGTAAATAAGTCATGATTTTACCTCCAAACTAATAGCATGAGCAACAGCTGGGATACTTTCTTTTTGCATGATCGTGATAGGACTCATTAAAGCGCCGGTAGCGACCACTAATACTTTTTTATAACGTCCCTTTTTCATCTCTTCAACAAGATAGCCAAAAGTAACTAACGCACTACAAGCACAACCACTTCCACCTAAAAATACATCTTGTTTATGGATATCATAAAGCATTAAACCACAATCATTGTAATTATTTGTTTCTTGGTTTTCTTCCTTAAACATTTCA
>URQL01000246.1 GCA_900550005.1 uncultured Erysipelotrichaceae bacterium | reverse complement strand
TCAAGGTCATTCATACTTTCCTATCCTCCCCTTATTAATCTATGTTTTACTTGCAATAACTAGAATGAAAAATAAACAATCAAAGTTAGAAAAATAGCCATGGGTTCAATCACTCTTAAACTCACTAAGACAATTAACATCTTCAACAAAGAATAAGGATGTTGTTTATAAAAAATAAGATCATAAAAAATTAAAATAAAAATTGGGATCAATAATAAGGGTTGATATACTAAATTGATCAACAATAAACCATAGACTAATCCATTGCCTAAAATCGGTATGATTGATATCCAACTGCCTAATGCGATCACTAAAGCATAGGGATTTTGTGTTGCTTGTAGCATTAAATAAATACCCATCATTCTTTTAATAAGATGCATACATAGAGGATAAAAATAAGTAATAAATTTACGGTAATGTTCAAAAAAATACTCGCTAAAGCGCCATTTATGAATAAACAGAAGTAAACTCTCAAAATCACCCATCATAAACAAGCTCACAATAATACTATTAAAAGCAAGTAGAATAAAGTGACTAGAAACATGTAAAGATTGAATGATTGGTAAGTTTAATGAATGAATATCCATCTGCAAATAGTTTAAAAATGCATTAAAATCTCGCCATAATTTAGGAATTGTCCCTACAGCCACAATTGCAAGTAAAACAAACAATCCTAAATAAAAAAGAAACAAAACAAAAAATTGAATTTTTTTAGAGTAAAATTTTTCTAATAAAGGATAAATCAAGAAAGACAAAATACCTCCAAATAAAAAGGGACTTAATGCATTATAGATATAAAATAAACCTGTTTTAATTAAAGGAAAAAGTAAGTACCCCATAATAAAAACAAGAATTATTCCAAAACAATTAATGATCAAATAAATACGTTGATCTTGTTTATGCATGCATCTTCAACCATCGCATAAAGCGATTTTTCTTTTTTCTTACAAGAAATGGAACTTCTTTTCCTTCCATTCTTGAAACGATATTTTTAAAACTTAAATAACCACTTGAATTCTTATTTAAATAAAGAGGGGTTCCTTTATTATTTGCTTCAATCATTTCATGTTCATCATAAACGATTCCCATAATAGGTAAAGATAAAATATCTTTTGCATCTTCAATCGTTAAAGTACGATTTAAAGCAATGTCTTCTTCATTGACTTTATTAATAATTAAACCCATTTGGTAAATGCCTTCTTTCATAAGTAAACCAACAACACGATCTGCATCACGCAAACTAGCCATGTCTAAATTAACCACGATCAAAGCGGATTGTACTAAAGAAATAGCATAGTTAAATCCTTTTTCAATTCCCGCAGGGCTATCGATTAAAATATAATCAAAGTCTTTTTTAATCACATTAATAATATTTTTATAAAAATCACTATTGATTTGATCGATTTGTAAAGATTTACAAGCAGGTAATAAAGATAAGTTTTTAAAACGTTTATCTTTGATCATGGCTTGTTCAATGGTACATTTTCCTTCTATTATATCTTGCATATCATAGAGTGTTCGATTTTCTAAACCTAGCATCACATCTAAATTTTTAAGTCCAAAATCGGCATCGATTAAACACACACGATATTCTTTATCGCATAAAGCATAAGCTAAATTAACACTAATACTGCTCTTACCTACACCACCTTTTCCTGATGTTATAACGATTACTTTTGACATAGTTACTCCCTCCTAATACTTATTTACTTCAAAATGAGATACAATATTATGAATTTCTTCATTTTCATAATAAAACGTTGTAAGAGTAAAGATTGTCACATTTTGCTTTCTAGCATTAAAAATGAGTAAACTTGCTTCTTTGCTTGAGGATAAACTAATTGTTGAATGCACTCCTAGTGCTTCAATTTGACCTTCCACTAATCCAATGACATAAACATTGCGATAACATCTTAAAGTTCCTCCCACATGAATATGCCCAATCAATAAAACATCTTGATCTTGAATATCCACAACCTGACCATTATAAATATCTCTTTCCAATAAAATCATTTCTCTATGAACTAAATCATACAAAATTCCTCCAAACAAAACCTTTTTGGTATCATAAATCAAATCAATAATCGCTGTCATCTGTTTTTTTGACAATTTTTTCATTTCAAAATGAAAAAGAGCTTTTGGATAGTAACCATTTTTACTTTCTGGTAACATCAACAAAATGCTCTTTAATTCATCATAAATTCGATTAAATTCTAAATCATTTTTAATTTCAAAACATAAATAATCATTTATTCCTCTAATTCTTATATTCATTTTATTCTCTCCTGAAGCTTTTTATTTAAATAATGATAACCATAAAATACACCAATAAATAAAACTGAATTCATCACTAAAGTAGGCAATAAACGAAGTGTTAAAAATTTAACTAAACTAAGTTTGGTTACTTTAGATAAGATCATCATTATATATATCACAACTTCTTGAAAGATTATTGTCGAAAAACAAAATAAATACGATTCAATAAACGAATAAGAAGAATATTTCATATATTTTCTACCTAATCTTGCAATGACAGCATAAATCAAAATGTATAAATAGAGAGAATCAGC
>URQL01000245.1 GCA_900550005.1 uncultured Erysipelotrichaceae bacterium | reverse complement strand
ATCCTACTTTTTGATTATAGCGTGGGATAAATATGAAAAAAATAACCATAGGTATATTAGCTCATGTTGATGCTGGAAAAACCACTTTATCCGAAGACTTTTTTTATCTTACTCATAAAATAAAAGAAAGAGGAAGAGTAGATCATCAAGATGCTTATTTAGATTTTGATATGCAAGAACGTGATCGAGGAATAACGATTTATTCTAAAGAAGCACGTTTTAATTGGAGTCAGACAGCTTTTACTTTGATCGATACGCCAGGCCATATTGATTTTTCTTTTGAAATGGAAAGATCTTTGCAAGTCTTAGATTATGCAATTTTACTTATTAATGCAAGTGATGGTGTGCAAGCACACACAAAAACAATTTGGCAATTATTAGAACATTATCATATTCCAACGTTTCTTTTTATCAATAAAATGGATTTAGCACATCAAGAAAAAGCAACCATTTTAAAACAAATCCAATCTGAACTTTCTGTGTCTTGCCTTGATTTTTCATTGAATCAAGATGAATTAAATGAAAACATTGCTTTATTAGATGAACATTTATTAAATTATTTTTTAGAAGTAGGTACGTTAGAAACCTCTTCAATTCAACAATTGATTCAAGAAAGAAAACTTTTTCCATGTTTATTTGGGAGTGCACTAAAAAATGAGGGAGTGGAAGATTTTTTAAACCTCTTAGCTAAATTGACACGTTCAATACAATATGATACCGCTTTAAAAGGACGTGTTTATAAAATCACACACGATAAATTTAATAATCGGTGGACACATATTAAACTTACCGGTGGACATTTAAAAGTTAAACAAAGTCTAAATGGAGAAAAAATCGATCAAATTTGTTTAGATGATGGATTAAATTCAACTCAAGTAGAAGAAATTGAAGCTGGTGAAATAGCAAGTTTAAAGGGATTAAAAAATACTTATCCAGGACAAGCTTTAGGTCAAGAACAGATAGATTTAACTGTAAAACTGACTTCTTATTTTGAATATCGTATTTTACCTCCAGTAGGGTATGATTATCATTTGCTCATGAAGCAACTGCAAATTTTAGAAGATGAAGATCCCCAACTTCATATCCATTATTTACCAGATTTAAATGAAATTCGTATTCAATTAATGGGTGATGTACAAATTGAAATATTAAAAAATAAAATTCAAGAACGTTATCATATCGATGTTGAATTTGATCAAGGATCGATTCTTTACAAAGAAACCATTTTAGATAAAGTAGAAGGAGTAGGGCACTTTGAACCTTTGCGTCATTATGCAGAAGTTCACTTATTATTAGAACCAGGATCAAGAAATAGTGGAATTATTGTAGATAATCAATGTAAAGATGATCAATTATCTAAAAATTATCAAAATTTAATTTTAACCCATATTCAAGAAATCCAACATCCAGGCGTTTTAACAGGGGCTAATATCACTGATTTAAAAATCACATTGCTTGGTGGTTGTGCTCATGTTAAACATACTGAAGGAGGTGACTTTAGAGAAGCTACGTATCGTGCTATTCGACAAGGATTAAAAAAAGCACAATCTGTTGTTTTAGAACCCTATTATGATTTTGAAATTAAAGTCCCAACCGATTGTTTAAGCAAAGTTATCTTTGATTTAGATTCAATGGATTGTCATTATGTAATTGAAGATAAAATGGAACAAATGGTGATTAAAGGTAGTGGTCCTGTTGAAAAATTACAAAACTATACCAGAAGTTTAATGAGCTTGACAAAAGGAAAAGGTAAAATCTCTTGTCAATTTAAAGATTATGAACCTTGTTTGAACCAAGAAGAGGTGATTCATAAAATAGGTTATGATAGTGAATTAGACGTAATGCATCCAACCGGATCTGTTTTTTGTAAACAAGGAGCTGGATTTTATGTACCATACGATGAAGTTGAAAACTACATGCATTTAGAATCTTTTTACAAACCAACCATTAAAAAACAAAAAACGATCACATCGCCAACTTATTCATCTTATGGACATTTAGATGATGAATTAGAAGCTATTTTTGAAAAAACTTATGGAAAAACAAAAGTGAAACTGGCTAGTGAATTGGATTATCATAAAAAAGAAGAAAAAATAAAGAACTACGAAGCACCTAAAAAAGAGTGCTTATTAGTGGATGGTTATAATGTTATCCATGCGTGGCCTGAACTAAAAGATTTAGCGATAGATAATTTAGATGCTGCACGTGTACGCTTGATCGATATTTTAGCAAGTTATCAAGGCTTTAAAAAATGTGAATTGATCCTTGTCTTTGATGCTTATAAAGTCAAGGGAAACAAAGGGTCAATGCAAAAATATCATGATATGTATATTGTTTATACAAAAGAATCTCAAACGGCAGACATGTATATAGAAAGAACAACCCATCAACTAAGTAAAGATTTTCAAATCATTGTAGCGACTTCAGATGCTTTAGAACAAATCATTATTTTAGGAAATGGCGGTCGTCGTATTTCTTCACGAGAATTAAGACTTGAAGTTGAACATGTAAAAAATGAGCAAATGAATGAATATGAAAGAAAACGTGATAAATATCACAGCTATCAATTAGAAAATTTAAAGCAAAAA
>URQL01000244.1 GCA_900550005.1 uncultured Erysipelotrichaceae bacterium | reverse complement strand
CATCCCCCATAGAATTGAAAAGTTCATCATCACCCCAATTCCAGGATGTACAATAATTACACTTTTCTTTATCAGGTATGCAATTGTATATTTCTTCTATGAACCCTTGAAAATTACGAAAGTTCTTGAACGCATCTTCTTCAGATACCGTCGATTCTGGACTCTTGTCCAAATAATCTTCGCAAGATGTCATGCAGAATCCTACTGAAAAAGACAAAAGACCTGCATAAAACAGAGTTTTATATGTATTATATTTCATCTTGTACACTATTATAATGTGAATTTAATACCAAAGTTATAACGTTTCACCGTAGGATAAGCACCTAAATAACCAGCTCCTGAAAGATTTGCTTCACGGTCGTCGGGCATACGTGTCCATAACCAAAGATTATTACCATTGACATAAATCTTTAAACTGCCTAATCCAAGTTTTTTGATCCATCCTTTATTCCAAGTATAAGCTAATTCAACATTTTTTAGACGAATATAGGAGCCGTCATATAAGAATTGAGTTCCATCATTGTAACTTGGTGTAGAATTCCAACGAGGTACAACTACATCTGCATTGGGAGTAGCTTTTGACCACCATGTACCATTATCAAATACAGTATTTAATTTACTGCCAAAACTATTAAGGGCAACATCACGAGTTACATTAGTTACACCGTAGAATTGTGCAAATGCACTGAATCCTTTCCACTCAAATCCCACTGTTGCATTAAACGTATTCTCTGGCGAATTTGTATAACCATAAGGTGCTTGTACAAATATCTTTATCGTAGTATGATAAGTTTATCTTACTTAGGAAGAAATAAAATTAGAAATGTGGGATATGGACTTACTAAAAAAATAAAAGAGTTATTTGAAAAAATGGATGTTTATCAATTTATGAACATTCAATTAATGTTGCTAAAGAAGCATTAGGAATATCTGAATTATACTTACTTTCTCATAATGAAATAAGGAAAGTTGTTATAGTTGCTTTGTTGCATGATATTGGTGGCATTTATCCCATAAATCAAAGAATTGAAGTGGCAAGGAAATACTCTATCGAATTGTTGAATGAGGAATTAGAGTTTCCTTTAATCATTCATCAAAAGTTATCTTGCTATTTAGCAAAATTATTGTTTGACATTGAAGATGAAGATATTTTAAACATAATTGAGTGTCCTACAACGTCAAAAGCAAATTATACAAAGATAGATTTAATTGTTTTTCTAGCTGATAAGATTGCATGGGATCAAGAGGGACAATCTCCTTATTTAAAAGGATTATTTTAATGTCTAGATCATTCTTTAGAAGAGGATACGTTGTATTATATTGATTATTTATTAAACCATGATATTAAGGTTGTTTATCCTTGACTTATGGAGGCTAAAGATGAGTTAGAGAGTGGGCGAGGATAGAACATCACTATTTGTACAAATATTATTAATGTAGTATAATAGTTATTATATAATATAATCAGATTTAAGTATTTAATGATGAGGAGGTATATATAATGGATGAATTAAATAAAGAGAATGTACCAAAGTTGATTATTAAAAAAATAGAGTTTAAAAACGGTCAAAGTATTGAATTTGATTCTGATGATATTATTTTGCTATTGGGAGCAAATAATGTTGGAAAAAGTGAAACAATAAAAGAAATAAGAGATTTTTTATTACAATCTATGCAGACTAATATATTAATTAAATCAATAGATGTAAGTCTTGAAAATTTTGATAGTAATACATTAAAAAATTATATTAAACAAACGATGAAAAATGATTCTGGAGATAATTATAGTTATTACCATGAAAATGGTACTATAAATTATAATATATATACAATAGATAACATTATAAATTATCAACAACAATTTTATAAAATTTTCTTCTCTTTTTTATCAACAGAAACAAGATTGAGGTTTAGTAAAACTCAATTTTTAAATTCTTCATTTGAATATAATGATGTACTGATGCTGGATAAATTAGATAAAAATCAAGATTATTTGCATAAAATAAATACATATTTGAAGGAAGGATTTAATGTTGCAATAGAGATTTATCAAGAATTAGGAATAAGTAGTTATGAAGTAAAATTTAAAATAGGAAAACCTGATTTGATTGAAAAAATTTCTCATGAAGGGAAAAGAGAAAATATAGATATTTTAAATTGTCTACCTGATTTAGAAAGGCAAGGGGATGGCATTCGTAGTGCAATAGCTATTTTGGCTAATCTTATTGTGAATGATAGATCTGTTATTTTAATCGATGAACCTGAAACTTTTCTACATCCACCACAAGCAAGATTATTAGGTGAAAATATAGTAGAATTATCCGAAGGTAAGCAATGTTTTATTTCTACACATAATATTGATTTTATTAGAGGTGTTGTGGAAAAAAATAGTGAAAGGGTTAAAATAATTAAGATAACTAGAGATCATGGTGATAATAGTCACTTTGATGTTCTGAATAATGACAACATTTTACATATTGCAAAGGATAAGAATTTGAAGTATACGAATATTTTAAATGGATTGTTTTATAAGCAAGTAGTTTTATGTGAAAATGAATCAGATTGTAAATTTTATTCATTTATTTTAGAATATATAGATAAAAAACAATTCAATAA
>URQL01000243.1 GCA_900550005.1 uncultured Erysipelotrichaceae bacterium | reverse complement strand
TGAATCACATCTTCTTTACTGGTTAATAAAAATAATAAATTCATGATTCCACCTCTATAGCAGTATACACTAATTTACATTGAATTTAAAATAATATGATCATTTATTTTAAACGCTTACATTTTCACTAAAAAAAGCATATTGTCTTTAAAACAATATGCTCTTATTCCTATTCAACAACTTGTAAATCTTTCGTATAATGATTTAAACTCATACAACCATCTTTAGTAACAACAACTAAGTCTTCAACACGTACTCCAAATTCACCTGGTAAGTAAATACCTGGTTCAATTGAGAAAATCATACCTTCTTTAACTTTATCTGTAAAGTTACTTGATACATCACCAAATTCATGAACATCTTGACCAATAAAATGTCCTAAACGGTGAGTAAAGTAATCACCATAACCAAATGAAGCAATATAATCTCTCGCTATTGCATCAATGTCACATAAACGAACACCTGGTTTGATCATTGCTTGTGCTTTTAAATTGGCATCACGAACAATTTCATAAACTTGTTTTTGTTTTTCACTTACTTCTTTGTAGAAATAAGTTCTTGTCATATCTGAGCAATATCCTTTATATAAGCATCCCATATCGATAATGATGGAATCACCTGCTTGAATTTTTGTATCATCATTACCATGGTGAGGATCTGCACCATTTTTACCAAAGGCAACGATTGGTTCAAATGAATGTCCACTAGCACCTAAATCTTGGTAAATTTTAAGTAATCGATTGCTTAGTGTAAGTTCTGTATCATTTGGTTGAATTGTTGAAATTAATTTTTCAATAGCTTGATCATTGATTAGACTTGCTTTTTTCATTAATTCAATTTCATCTGTTGATTTAATTTGACGTACTTCATCAACGCATCTTGATCCGTTTTTATAAGTACATGTTGTTTTGATTTCTTGTAAACGAATTAGAAAATGTGCTGACCAGAAACGATCAATACCAATCACACTATGATCATCAATGTGATCAGCTAACATTTGAATACTGTTATCAGTATCACTAAACCATACTTTTTCAATACCTACTTCTTGAGGAATACAGAAAAGTTTATTTAAGAATAAGGCATGTTTTCCATTTTTAGCATCAATTAATAAAGCATACATTCTTTCTCCTGGATAATTAACGATATCTAAAAGGTAACGAATAGAGGAAGGAGAACTAATGATCATGTAATCTAAATGCATATTATGCATTTTGTTTAAAACTTTTTCAAAACGTTTATTATTTTTCATCCTTTTTCACTTCCAATCCAAGTTCTTCTAATTGGTCATCACTAACTGGTGATGGCGATTTTGACATTGGACAACTTGCACTTGAAATTTTAGGGAATGCAATTACATCTCTTAATGATTCAGAATGTGTAAGTAACATAGCAATACGATCTAATCCTAAGGCAAATCCACCATGAGGAGGTGTACCGTATTTTAATGCATCAACAAACCATCCAAATTGTTCTTGAATACGTTGTTCACTGAATCCTAATGCTTTAAAAATTCTTTCTTGAAGATCTTGTTCATGGATACGAATAGATCCTCCACCTAATTCATAACCATTTAAAACAATGTCATAAGCATCTGCATAACAATGAGCTGGATCTTTTTCAATTAGATCTAGATCCGATTCTCTTGGGCGTGTAAATGGATGGTGTTTTGCATAATATCTTTGTGTTTCTTCATCGTATTCAAACATTGGGAAGTCTGTTACCCATAAGAAAGCAAATTCGTTTTCATCATATAATTTTAATTCTTTACCTAAATGATTACGTAAAGCAGCTAAAGCATCACATACGATTTCATATTTAGCATCACTTACAAATAATAATAAGTCATTATCTTTGGCATTCATTGCTGTAAGTAAAGAAGTCATTTGTTCTTCTGTAAAGAATTTAGCAATTGGACCTTCTGCTTTTCCTTCTTTAACTTTTAACCAAGCTAATCCTTTTGCTTTATATGTTTTAACGATGTCTGTTAATTTATCAATAGCTTTTCTTGAATAGTTGTTTGCTTGTCCTTCAACATTGATCCCTTTAACATGTCCACCTGCTTCTAATGCAGATTTGAATACACCAAATTCAACATCTTTAACCACTTCATTTAAGTTGACTAATTCTAAACCAAAACGAACATCCGGTTTATCAATACCATAACGTTCCATTGCTTCATCCCATGTTAAACGCGGTAAAGGAAATTGTAAATCTTGCCCCATAACTTCTTTCATTACTCTAGCCATCATACCTTCACATACAGATTGAATTTCTCTAGCACTCATAAATGACATTTCAACGTCAACTTGAGTAAATTCTAATTGACGGTCAGCACGTAAGTCTTCGTCTCTAAAACAACGCGCAATTTGATAATATTTTTCAAATCCTGCTACCATTAATAATTGTTTAAATAATTGTGGAGATTGAGGTAATGCATAAAATTCTCCTGGGTGTACTCTACTTGGTACTAAGTAGTCACGTGCTCCTTCAGGTGTTGATTTAGTTAAATAAGGTGTTTCAATATCTACAAAATCCATTTCATCTAAATAACGACGAATACTTTTAGTAATGTTATGTCTTAAAATTAAGTTTTGTTGTAATTTAGGTCTTCTTAAATCTAAGTAACGATAAACTAAACGTGTTTCTT
>URQL01000242.1 GCA_900550005.1 uncultured Erysipelotrichaceae bacterium | reverse complement strand
AGCGTCAAGAAAAAGCAATTTATATTAAATAAGGAGGAACAGTATGGAAAGATTAGATTGTCGAGGATTAGAATGTCCTTTACCTGTCGTTAAAACAAAAGAATTTTTACAAACTCATCAAGCAGTTGAAGTTTTCGTTGATAATGAAATTGCAGTTGATAACTTAAAGAAATTCGCTAAAGTAAGAGGTTATCAAGTAAATCATCAACAAGTAAATCAACATTACCTTGTTACTTTAATAAAAACGGGAGTAGTTGTAGAAGAAACACCAACAAATAATTTAAGTGATGATGTTGTAGTGATCTCAAGTAAAGTCATGGGAAGTGATCCAACACTTGGAGCGATTTTAATGAAATCTTTTATTTTCGCTTTAACAAAGCAAGATCAATTACCTAAGAGCATTATTTTCTATAATGAAGGGATTTTTATTACCTCAACACCAAGTGATAGTTTAAATGACTTAATTGAACTTGAAAAACAAGGGGTAGAAATCGTTAGTTGTGGAACTTGTTTAGACTTTTTTGAAAGAAAAGACCAACTTTTAGTAGGAACAGTTACAAATATGTATGATATTGTTGAAAGGATGGAAAAGGCTTCTAAAATTTTGAAGCCATAAACAGTATGGAAAATCTCATTATTGTTCGTGGTGGTGGCGATTTAGCTACCGGAACGATTTATAAATTGATTCAATGTGGTTACAAAGTTTTAGTCTTAGAAGTAGCTAATCCAAGTTGTATACGTCGAACCGTTTCTTTTTGTGAAGCAATTTATGATAAAGAAAAAACAGTTGAAGGGGTAACTTGCTACTATGCTTCGACAAAGGAGAATGCTTTAAACTTATTAAATGACAATAAATTAGCGCTAATGATCGATCCACAAGGGAAAATGATTCCAGAATTTCAACCGATTGCGGTTGTAGATGCAATTATCGCTAAAAAGAATTTAGGAACCAATAAAAATATGGCACCGATTACGATTGCTTTAGGACCTGGTTTTGTAGTTGGCAAGGATTGTGACGCGGTTATTGAAACAAAAAGAGGTCATCAATTAGGACGCGTGATTTATGAAGGAGAAGCGATTAAAAATACTGGAATACCGGGAATGATTGCCGGTTATGGAAAAGAAAGAGTGATCCATGCGCCTGTATCGGGTACAATCAAACATGTTAAACATTTAACAGATCAGGTAGAAAAGGGAGAAGTGATTTGCTATATTGATGATACACCGGTCGAAGCTTCACTTACTGGATTACTTAGAGGATTGATTCGTGAAGGATATCAAGTGCCTGTAGGATTTAAAATTGCAGATATTGATCCACGCATAGATGAATATGAAAATTGTTTTACCATTTCCGATAAAGCAAGAGCTATTGCTGGTGGTGTGATTGAAGCTTTGCTTCATTTAAGTAAAAAATCATGATTTATTTAGATCATAGTGCGACTTCTTTTCCTAAACTAAAAGAAGTAAAACAAGCCGTTTTAGAAAGCATGGATCTTTGCGGTAATGCCGCAAGGTCTATGAGTAAACCAGCGATGGATGCCAATTATCTTATTTATGAAACCAGAGAATTATTAGCAAAGTACTTTCATGTCAGTGATAGTTCAAAAGTCATCATTAATAGTGGTAATACTGAAAGTCTAAATACTATTATAAAAGGTATTTTAAAATCAGGTGACCACGTCATTACCACTTATGCAGAACATAATAGTGTTTTACGTCCGCTTTATCAATTAGAAAGAGATCAAAAGATTCAAATCACTTTTACTCATCCAGATGTTAAAAGTGTTAAAAATGCGATTTTAGAAAATACGAAAATGATTATTGTTACTCATAGTTCTAATGTAACAGGAGAAGTCTATCCAATTGCTGAAATTGGTGAGCTTGCTCATGAAAAAGGAATATTAATGGTCAGTGATGTGGCACAAAGTGCTGGACATATTGATATTGATATGGTTCGTGATCATTTAGATATCATCACTTTTAGCGGCCATAAAGGATTACTTGGAATTCAAGGAATTGGTGGCTTTTGTGTTGAAGGAGATATTGCTATTGAACCTTTAATCAGTGGGGGTGTCGGACATCATTCTTATGATCATTTTCAAATGAATACTTATCCAGAACGTGTAGAAGCTGGGACCCGCAATTTAGCAGGGATCGCTTCTTTAAAAGCAGGGATCACCTATTTATTAGAACATCAAAGTAACATCAATCAACATAATGAATATCTAACTAAAATATTAGAAGCAGGATTAAAGAGTATAGAAGGTGTGATCCTTTATTCTTCAACTTCACAACCTCATACACCAATCGTTGCTTTTAATATTGGTATACGAGATAGTCAAGAAATTGAAGGGCTACTTAATTTAAAATATGAAGTGGCTTGTCGAGCTGGAGCACATTGTGCGCCTAAAATGCACGAGCATTTAGGAACTGTAAATCAAGGTGTAGTACGTTTCTCTATAGGAATGAGTAATACTTTAGAACAAATCCAACAAGTTATACAAATTATTCAAGAAATTGTAGAGGAGGGGAAGAAAGATGATCATTAGTGTGATTGGTTCAGGGGGAAAAACAACTAAAATCAAAGAACTTGCAAAAAAATATGTTAATGAAAATAAAACCGTTTTAATGTGTACAACGACGCATATGTTGATTGAAGAAGATACAT
>URQL01000241.1 GCA_900550005.1 uncultured Erysipelotrichaceae bacterium | reverse complement strand
CCCTTTAAAATTTGACAACTGTATTTTCATAGAAACATAATTTGATTCTATTAAATTAACTAAATAAACCTTATTGTATGGATGTGTAATTGCAAGAACTAATTTATATAAATCTCTAGTAGATGGTAATCTAAACAGATTTCCACCTTCTGTAACTTTAATAACTAGCTCGGTATCTTCTGCAGCTTTTACCAAATTTGAAATCTGATAGTTATATCTTACTAAGATGGCTATAGTCATTTCTTCTTTACTTAATTTGTTTTGTTTAGAAAGCTTTTCAATTTCTTTTTTTTGGAAACGAATTTCATTGAACAAATCTTCAATAAATTTATCTTTATCTTTTCCATGTGTTTCCACTTTTCTAACTAAAAGGTCATCTGTGTATTCTTTTATCACTCGACTTTTTAAATGATCTTCATCTTCATAAGGAAGCAATTCTTGCGCTCCCATTTCAGTAAAGACCGCATCAAATATATCTAGTAATCTTCCATCTGTTCTATAATTCCTATTTAATGAATACTCTTTCCATAAGTCACTACTAGCCCCCACTTTTTCAAAAGCACTTAATGTAGCACCTCTAAATCTGTAAATACTTTGTTTAAGATCTCCAACAACAAACAATCTACAATCATTTCCAAACATTTTTTGAAGACCTAGAATTGTTTCAATTTGTACATCATCCGTGTCCTGAAATTCATCAATAAAAACATATTTGTAGTTAATTCCAGTACCTCTAATGCTGTTATTTTCCACAAACTTATGAATGTTTATCATGCAATCTCTTAAACTAATCAAGTTCTTTTCTTTTAAATCATTTGCATATTGTATTTCAGATGGAATAACAACACGTTCTATTAATTCATTAAAATATGGGATTGACCCTATTGGATTTCCTAATGATGATGTATCAACAGTTTTAATATCAATGCTGCGATTATATAACTGATCACAAAATCCAATTAACATACTTTCTAGTTCATATGATGGAATAGTTAGCTGATGTACAAAATTTGGATTTTCCTCCGTTTTTTCGCTCAAGTATATATCTAGTTTTGAGTGATAAATATTTCTTCGCTCAAATGTTTCACTTGATATTTGGCTGTCAAAACCGATGCCCATTCGCATACATTCTTTACGTAATAATGAAATTGCAAATTTATGAATTGTAGAAATTTGAATTTGATTCATATCCTCAATCAAATGCATATATTTTTCATTAGATGTGAGCACAAAATAGTTCATAAACATACGTTTCAATCTACTATTCATGTTTTCAGCAGCATCTTTAGTAAAAGTAATCATTGCAATATCACTAACAATATCGACTACAGCGTCTGCTGTTCTATTACATAAATACGCCACTCTAGATACCATGGAATAAGTTTTTCCAGTTCCAGCTCCAGCTGCAACCATAATATTGCTCGACGATGGTGCATGTTCTATTTCAAATTGTTGAAAATTAAAAGGTGTCACTTCTGCTAATGACTTCAACAAAGTTTTTTGTTCATCATCAAACAAACCTTCTTCAATCAGGATCGAATCATTTACATACGATTCGATATCATTAAGAACGTAAACTTCAAAATTAAAAATGGAATACAAATCTTTTAGAGTTGAGTCGTCAAATTTTCTAGTTCCAACCGCTAAATTTCCCTTTACTGGTGCTAATTTCTTCTTGAATAAAATTGATTCTACCTTATTCGCCAATAAACACATGGATTCTCGTGAATCAACAAAAACTATTTCTTTTATTCCCTTAAAATATTCTTCAACAATCTCATCTGCTTTATCATTACTTAATAAGTTTTTTTCGATTCGTAATCTAGAATATCCTGGATTTAAGTTTTCTTCGCTCTCTTTCAAATCAAAGTTGGGTTCAAAGTGATGTCTAATAAGTGCAAAACGCTTTGCATCTAAAATATCATGTGGTGTACTCTTGTTGATATTGTAACGTCCTATTAGTTTTTGAAATAATAAAGCAGAATCCTCTAAATCTTCTTTAAAAATAGTTTCTGTTTCATCCGAAACAACATCTAATCTTTTTTCCAAGTATTCATTTTTACTAATCATTGGATAGCAAACTAAATCCATAACTAATGGATTCATTCCCAACTCCTGCTTCAACAAATTAATCATATTAAATCTGTATCCACGCGCTTGTTTTCTCGGACTAGATTGTGGCTGTTCCTCTCCAGACAGAATTATGGCATCCTCTCCTACAACATTAAATATATTTTGTGGTAACCAACCCTTTACCTCTATAATAAATAATCCGACATTTTCTGCCATTACACAGAAATCATATTCCCATCCCTTGATTGAACGAGTATTATACACTACATATTGTTGTGGAAGATTCTTCGAAAAGCAGTCCCATACTTTCTTTTCACCTTCATATTCTGGTAATTTATCAATCATTTTAGCCATATCTTTATCCCCATAACTTTATTTCATTATTTCTTCATCTGGTAAAACTTCTACAATTTCATCCATAGTACAATTTAGTGCATTACATATTTTAGCCATAACGTCCATGGTAACATTCTCATCTTTGGCTAATTTAGTCATAGTACTATTACCTATTGATGCCATTTCCTTTAGGTCCTTTTTTTTCATGTCACGATCAATCATCAATTTGAATAATTTTTTATATGATACACCCATTTGTTTTCCTCTTTCTTTTAAAGAAACGTGTA
>URQL01000240.1 GCA_900550005.1 uncultured Erysipelotrichaceae bacterium | reverse complement strand
TGAATCCAAATCGATCACAGCATCCAATTTGCTTGAACAATTCCTTTTTGATAAACAAAAACAATACACTTTAATCAGTAAACTTTCAGGAGGAGAAAAAAGAAGACTTTTCTTACTTCTTGTTTTACTTGATAAACCTAATGTTTTAATTCTAGATGAACCTACGAATGACTTTGATATTCCAACTTTAAATGTTTTAGAAGATTTTTTAGATTCTTTTAAAGGAATCGTCATTACAACAAGTCACGACCGTTATTTCTTAGACCGTGTCGTTGATAAAATCTTTGCTTTTGAAGACCATCATTTAGTGATGTATAATGGAGGATATAGTGATTATCTTTTAAAAAGAGAAGAAAATAAAGAAATTAGACAAAAGAAAGAAAAAGCCATTACGTATCAACCTCGACACAATAAATTAAAAATGACTTATCAGGAAAAGAAAGAATACGAAACAATTGAAATGGATATTGACCAAATTGAAAAACAAATTCAACAACTTCAAAATCAAATGGATAAAGTCAGTGATCATTATGAAGAAGTTTTAAAACTTTCAAACGAAATCGAACAACTTGAACAATTGCTTGAACAAAAAATGGATCGTTGGCAATATTTAAGTGAATTAGCTGAAAAGATTGCAAAGCAATAAGACCGCAAGGTCTTTTTTTCATTAGACACACTCTTTTTCATTTATCATATAGATAAATGAAAGGGTGAAAAAATGAAAGGTTATATTTTAAATGATGATAAACGATTAAATTCAACAATGTTGTATTTAATCAAACAAAATGGTCTTCTTTACGATAGCTTTTTAGGAAAACAAGACTTAGATTTTATTCTTTTTGGTTATAATGGATTAAACGAACATTTAGAAACAAACAATATAAAAAACTATTGTAAATTAACAGAAGACTATTTTAAAAACATTCCAGCTTCATTAAAAATTTTTACAGTTAAGATCAATCCTACTTTAAAAAAACTACAGGAAAAATACGGCTTTTATTATGAAGCACTAATGGAGGATCCAGATTTTGTTTCAAAAAATGCTTGGTTAAGTGGAGAAGGGGTTGTAGGTGAATTATTAAAAAAACGTTGCTATCAGCTAGGAAACAGTAAAATCGCAATTATTGGTTATGGTCATTGTGGTAAAGCGATTGCCGAGTTATTAAGTGGTTTCCATTGTGATCTTTATATTGTGGATGTAGATTTCAAAGCTCAAGAACAAGTTTTAAAAGATGGCTTTACCTTAATTGACAAACACGATTTACCACTAATTCTTCCGGATTGTGTGATCGTGACAGCGACTCAATCTTTAGATCAGGATACGATTTGTCATTTACCTAAAGAAACGTATTATTTTGATATTGCCAGTGCGCCTTATGGGTATGATCATAGTTTAAATTTAAAACATGATTTTCTTTTAAAAAATTTACCAGCAAGTTATGGCTATAAATCAGCTGGGATCCTAGTAGGAAAACGGCTTGAAAGGAGAGTTCAAGATGCTTAAAGGTAAACGAATTGGTGTAGGAATCTCCAGTTCTTTTTGTTCTTTGGAAAGGAGTTTAAAAGCTTTAGAAAATCTAAAAGCGCAAGGCGCAGATCTTTATATTGCTTTAACCGATTTTATAACAAAGCAAGATAGTCGTTTTATGTCTAAAGAAACATTGATCAAAAAAGTTCAAGCATTAACGAGTCATCCTTTGATTGAAACGATTCATGATGCAGAAGTTTACGGTCCTTTTGAACCACTAGATATGGTGATTATTTTACCATGTAGTGCCAATACTTTAGCAAAGCTTTCTTATGGATTATGCGATAATGCGGTTTTGATGCTGGCAAAATCAACTTTACGTCATTTACATCCGATTGTTCTTGGTTTATTTACTAATGATGCTTTAGGGAGCAGTGGGGTCAATATTATGAAATTAATGAATACGAAAAATTTCTATTTTATTCCTTTTGGTCAAGATGATCCAATTAAAAAGCCAAACAGTATGGTATGTAATCCAGAATATTTAATTCCAACGTGTTTATATGCTTTAAACAAACGTCAAATTCAACCGGTTATTTTAGGCGGTGATGAACTATAAAACCCATTTATACTGCTTTAATTACCCCTTTTGATCAAAATGGAAAAATTGACTTTGATGCGTTAAAACGTTTACTTGTCCATTTTAAAAAGGAAGGACAAAATCATTTTGTTGTTGGCGGTACCACTGCGGAGTCACCTACTTTAACGCCTTTTGAAAAAGAAGCCTTACTTGATTTTATTTATCATCACGATCCTAAAGCACATCTTATTTTAGGAATTTCTTCTAATTGTACACAAGAAGCCATTAAACAAGTTCAAACATTTGAAAATAAACCGATAGAAGCTTTGATGATCGTGGTACCTTATTATAATCGTCCAAGTTTACAAGGATGTTTTCTTCATTTTTCTAAATTATTAGAAAGTACCACAAAACCAATTCTTTTATACAATGTTCCAAGTCGTACAGGAAGAAAAATCGATGCGGATCTTGTTTTAAAACTAAAAGCACGTTATCCACATTTAATAGGGATCAAACAAGCTTGTGATGATTTTGAAATGATCGATCAGATTAAGCAAAATTATCCGGATTTCTTATTTTATTTAGGAGAAGATCACTTAGTAAAGAACGCTTTAGACCATCAAGTTGATGGTATGATTTCAGTAAGTAGTCATTTG
>URQL01000239.1 GCA_900550005.1 uncultured Erysipelotrichaceae bacterium | reverse complement strand
GAATTGCACAGAAATGAGCTTTTTTACGTAATTTTGGTAATCCGAATACTTTGCACATATCTTCAAATGTAATATCTGGATATTCGTATTTGATCCACATTGCTTTAGCTGCATCAATAGGTGATCCTCCACCCATTGCTACGATCCAATCTGGTTCAAATTCTAACATTTTTTGTGCACCATTCATTACTGTTTCAACAGATGGGTCAGATTCAATTCCTTCAATCAAAGCAACTTCCATACCTGCTTCTTTTAAATAATTAACTGCACGATCTAGAAAACCATTTCGTTTCATTGATCCACCACCAACGCATACGATGGCTTTCTTTCCTTCTAAAGTTTTTAGAGCTTCAAGTGCTCCTTTTCCATGATACAAATCTCTTGGTAAAGTATATCTTTGCATAATCCTTACTTCCTTTCTCTTACTGACTTTAGTTTATACCTTTCAAGATCAAAAATCAATGATTTTGTGAAATTTTTATCAAACCATTTTGTTCATTTTCAAAAATAAAGTCGGCTATTAAACCCTTATCGTAGTAATAATTCTATATTTTATAAATTAATTATTTCACATAAAATCACTATTTTATTTGCCTATAAGCCTGTTTTTTTAATTTCAAAGTATTTCCTTACACTCTATTTGTCTATTTTTTCGACACATTTCATTATAAATCCTATATTGACCCTTACCTTGACGTTTTGCTTCATATAAAGCTTGATCAGCCTTTTGTAAACTCGCATTTAAATCCATTTTTGAATCAATAAAATAGACTCCCATTGAACATGTAAAATCTTGCATTAACCTAAACCAAGTTTGAATTCTATGTTCAACAAATGCCTTATCTTTATAATCATCAAAAAAGACAATAAATTCATCTCCACCAAAACGACCTGCTAAATCTTCATGACGAATATTTTGTTTTAAAATCGAAGCAAGATGACAAATGACTTCATCCCCTTTAATATGACCATAAGTATCATTAATTTGTTTAAAATCATCTATATCGATCATAATGATCACTTTACATCCAGGTTCTTTTAATCTTTCTTCCACCTGTTGTAAAGCACTGGTTTTATTTAATAAACCTGTCATTTGATCCATTTTGATGAGTTGTTGATTTTGCTTACAAGTTAATTTTAAATTTTGATAAATATGATGTTTTTCAAGTTCATTAAGTTTAAAAAAGCCACAATTTAGAAAAAAATAACTTGCTTTAACATCATAAAAACTGCCAAGTAAACTACATAAAATCAAACTTACAAAAAGCCATTTTTCTTTAACAAAATAACATTGACACTTCTTTAAATCATTTCTTCTGATTATTAGAATAAAACAAAAACAAACAATAAAATAGAACCCTAAATAATCATACAATTTTAAACAAGTTAAAAATAAATATCCACTTAAATTCCTAATTAAATCTTGTTTTAATTTTCTAAAAGATAAAACTGGTTCAATAAGAGTAAGTTGTATCAATAAAAAAGCAATACCAATTAAATCCATTGTCATCACTAAAATCACCCTTATTCTTTATAACAAAATCCATTTAAAAATAACGTTTATTTTTGCCGATATAAAAAAAGTAGCTAAAACTTTTGTTTTAACTACTTCTCTTTGGGTAAAAATATCAGTAAACCATCACATTGAAAAATATTGGCTAAACTCACCATGGATACAAGTAAATACATGACAATAACTGACCTTCTAAATAGTAAAGCAACAATTAAAATGACAAACATACCTAGTCCAAGGTTAAAAATAGCAAATTTTTTAGGATAAAGTGTTTTTTTATTTTAAAAAAACTAAAAATAGAATCATACTTAAATACAAACAAGAAATAATAAATAAAATTCTGATTAATAAAGCAAAATAGTCATGGATGATACTTTGCATAAACGTATCATTATTAAATCAATAAACTGATTTAGCCAAATACCAATCACTTTTATAAGATGTTCGCCACAAACACCTAAACCAAGATAACCAATAATACCCGAACGTCAATGATGAGCATATCTAAGTGAGCTACTCGCCATTAAACAATAAATATCAAAATAGCTTAATCCTTGTGATGCGATAATAAATACACCGCTTATTCCTAGAATAGAAAAATGAAGTCCTTTTTGACAAACAACAGTGTATCCATAATCCTATTTTAATGATGAAGCTAAATTGACATCGATCATCAAAGCAATAATACTCATGATAAAACCAATGGTTATTAATTTTTAATTCTAGGTAAATCAAGTTGATTATCGATTCCAATTGCATAAAATTCATTCTTCTTCATATAGATCACCTTTTTTATTATTCTAGCATAAAGTCATAAAAAAAAACGATGTTACTTAAAGTAACACCGTCAAAAAATTAATCTAATTTTTCACCATTACAAGCAATTACGTTTTTATACCAATAGAAAGAATCTTTAGGTGTACGTTTAAATGTTCCTTTACCTAAATTGTCAGCATCAACATAGATTTGACCATAACGTTTAGCCATTTCACCTTCACCGTTAGATACGATATCAACACTTCCCCAATATAAATATCCCATTAAATCAACACCATCAATTTCAACAGCATCTTTCATAGATTGGATATTTGCACGCATATAATCAATACGGTAATCATCATGTACAGTATCATCTTCGAATTGATCATTCCATCCGATACCATTTTCTACACACCATAATGGACAATGATAACGATTATTGAATACGTTTAATACAATTCTTAAA
>URQL01000238.1 GCA_900550005.1 uncultured Erysipelotrichaceae bacterium | reverse complement strand
TTTATCTAATTCTTCTTTTGTTACTTTTCCATCTCGATAATCTCTTACGATTTTATTTTCATACATACTATATGGATGTTTACTAAATAATGCTTTAAATTTATGTTTCAATACCCAAAAGCCTGGTTTCCATATATATTTATGCATTGCTGGTGATACAGATCCAATCATCCAACAATCTCTATCACAACATCTTACTTTTGCTCTGACTTCTTCTGCTTGTTTACTGTTCCACAATTCGTTCCATGATTGTTCATTTAAATTTCCCATAACTTCTTTATCTTTTGTTCCGTTACATGGCATAACATCTCCATATGGATCAATAAAAAATGTGTCAAAACTCATATCGCATGGAAGCAATCTCTTTTGGCCATAAATATAATTAATTAATCCATGGTTAAAATAAGCTCTAAACCATTTCTTTGGACTATTACTTCTTAATAATTCATTAATTAAGTTTTCAAAGTTTTTGGCAACCATTGGTCGGTCATGAATAATGTTCTTTGCTTCCACAAAATAAAAAGAGTTATGTAAACTTGCTGTAGCAAATTCCATACCCATCTCATTTGATAATTGATATAGAGGTACTAAATCAGGTGCATTCTTATCTTGGACTGTCATACCAAATCCGACATCTTTCATACCCATTTCTCTTAATTTTTTAAGAGTAGTATAACCTCTATTGTATCCATCTTGTAATCCTCTAATTTCATTATTCGTATCTTCTAATCCTTCAATAGAGATACGAATACCAATTTGAGGAAACTCTTTACATAAATCAATAATACGATCAGTAAAGAAACCATTTGTACTGATTACAATACGATCAGACTTTTTATAAAGTTCTCTAACGATATCTTTTAAATCAGTACGAATAAAAGGTTCACCACCAGTAATATTTGTAAAATACATTTTTGGTAATTTTCTAATCGTTTCTAAACTGATTTCTTCTTCTGGTTTACTAGGTGCTTTATAACGATTACACATTGTACATCTAGCATTACATCTATAAGTAACAATTACTGTTCCATTTAATTTTTTCTCTGCCATATGTTTCTCCTATTTATAAATTTCTATTAATTTTTGATAATATTGATCAATCGTATCAAATTCAATATTTCTGCAATTTTGACTATATCGATTAAGTAATTCTTTATCATTCCATAATGTTTCAATTTTATTTTTTAAATCATCTTTATTTGCACTTTCAAACAATTCTCCTGTCTTACCCATTTGTATAAGTTCTGGGATTCCACCAATGTTAGCGCCTAATACTGGTGTTCCATACATTTGTGATTCCATTACACTAAATGGACAGTTCTCATACCATTCAGATGGATAAATTGAAAATCTTGCTTCTCTGATTAGTTTTTCTAAATCTTCACCTGTTTGAAATCCTACATTCTTGATATTTTTGATATTGTTCACGGTTTCTTCTAATGGACCTGTTCCTGCAAAGATAAAAGGAATATCAGCTAATTCTTTACATACTTCTATTAATGTACCAATTCCTTTTTCTTCTGAAAATCGTCCAAAATATAAAACATAATCTTTCTTAATAGTATCTTTCCATTCAACTTGATCAATGAAATTATGAATTGCAATTGTTTTACTAGCAAATAATGGATTACTATCCATCTTAGATTTCATAAACTCACTACAACAAATCATTGTATCGATATATTTATAAACACCTTTCATTTTCCAAAAAGAAGCTTCTAATGTACCAATAAATGATTTAGCTGTACTTCCATGGATACATTTACCTTTTGTACAATTAAAAAAATGTCCATTTAGACATTTTTCACAGTTTTCATGTGTATTTGGATTATTACACATATGATTAGGACAAACCAATTGATAATCATGTGCAGTAAATACGATCTTACATTTTTTATTTGTTTCTTTTCTCCATTTATTGATTTCTAAAATAATAGATGGAGTTAATTGATAATTAAAATTATTGATATGACATACATCAGGTTGAAAATCATCTAAAACTAAACGAATCTTTTTTCTTGCTTCAGATGAATAAATCGTTTTAAATGGATAAGTTAATTTAGATAACTTACTACCACCATGAAAATCCATATCACTTGTATAAGCATTGACATGATTACTTACACATCTACCTTGGTGTTCCATACCAAAGTATTGAACCTCATGTCCTTGTTTAACTAAATATTCTCCTAACTTAAATATATATGTTTCACTTCCTCCGTTAGGATAGAGGAATTTATTGATCATTAGTATTTTCATTTTCAATTCCTTTTGTTTCTTTATAAATTAAATTTATTTTACTTCGCATATCTAACCCTTTTTTGGTTAACCGTATTTTTGGTTTATTTCCATCTACATAATTTTCTTCAAATAGTCCTAACTGTACATATTGGTTTATTAATTGAATAACATCACTATCTATAACTTTATAATTAAAAAAAGGTGAAAAAATTGAAGTTGTTTTATCTTTAAAATTGCAAAAATTATTTACTAATAAATTAGAAAACTCATCGTAAGTAATATATCCATTCATATGTATTGAGATTCTATTAAATATTTGATTCAAAGTAATCTTACTGTTATCAAAAATCGCGCTATTTCCTAAAGCCATTGATGTATAATGTAAAGTATAAGGAGCTCCTTCAAAAGCTAAATCATCCTGATTTATATTATCTTGCATAGAAATTTTATCTTCTAAATTTTGGCACTTTTCTTGCAAGATTCTATTTTCTTCTTCT
>URQL01000237.1 GCA_900550005.1 uncultured Erysipelotrichaceae bacterium | reverse complement strand
ATCAATCTATATCGAGTTCTATTTTAGACATATTAATAGAAGACTATCAAATCTCAATTGAAGATTTATTTCAAATCTATTCATTAACGACTAAAAGAAAAGATATGCCTTATAAAGTAGGAATACTTTCTTTAGATGTTAGTCAATATTTAGGTATTGAAGACTACGAATTAGAGTATGAAGTATCCACTACGCAAAATGCAATTGAATATTTCAATGATTTTTTACGACCTTTTCATTTAGAATATCATACTAATTGTAAAGGAAAAAGACATCGCCTTTGTGATGCTATCGAAAACGCAGCTAATCAAAAAGATTAGCTGCGTTTATCTTTTATTGCTTCACTTTTAATTGACTTTGGTCAAATTGAGGGCAAGGATGATTGCAATCCATTAATCTACGTAAATCACGAGGAATAAATGCACGCATTTCTTCACTATTAAAACCTACTTGAAATCTTTTTTCATCCATAATAATAGGTCTTTTTAAAACAGATGGATTGTTTTGAATAAATGCAATCAACTCATTTGTTGTCATATCATCCACATCAATTTGATTTTCTTTTATAATTTTAGAACGTTTAGAAATAATATCATCTGTTCCATTTTCAGAACGTTCTAATAATTCTTTTAGTTCATTTTTTCTAAGTAAAGTAGAAAAAATATTTTTTTCTACATAAGGAATATTTTGTTCTTTCAACCAAGATTTCACCTTACGACATGAGGCACAACTTGGAGCCGTATATATTCTAATCATAAGTTCAACTCCTTTGCTTTTAATTATCATATATCAATTTGATAAATATTACCATCTTTTTTCGATAGAACTATTCTACATTAGAATTATAAACTGAAAATGAATTATCTAAACTAAATTAAATATAATAATTGATATAAATATTCATGAACATTATAATAACCAAACTTCAATCGCTCCATTAAACTTTCATAGGCTTCTTTTTCATCAATATGTGGTTCTAAATAAACTTGTTGATATAAAAAAAGGATTTTTTTTGGTTGAAATTGGTAAAGCATCTCAATTTTATTTATTAGTGATTGTTTTTTTATTCTTTCATAACGGGTTAGTCCATATTCTTTTAGTTCACAATAATCTTCGATAATATACTCTAATTTTTGAAATTTACTAATATCATAGCTTCGATATAATTTCTCCCGTACATCATAAGTAAGTACACTTCGATATTTTAACTTTCCGGTTTGATCAATTTCTATTGCTAAAGCATAGTGTAAGCTACAAACAATAAAATCATGATAAAGCTGATTTACATTCCTAAAATAAATGACATTATTATAAAAATCATTCATTTGTTGATCATCAACATAAAGAACTTGGATAGATGTAATAATTTGTAAATCATCATCCTGGGACCATTCATAGGGTTCAAGAATTTCTTCATCAAAGTAAGACCAATTAACAATAACATTTTCTATTTTCATTTCATCACCCATAATAAATATACGTTTTTTTTTATGAATTATGCAATTTTCATATATTTACAGAATAAAATAAGCTATAATATGGAACGAAGGAGGATATTATGGAGTTATTAAAAAATATTATCATTTATGCACTATTGGGATTTATTCAAGGATTTAGTGAACCTATTCCAATTTCATCAAGTGGGCATTTAGTTATTTTTCAAAGTATTTTTGAAAAGGCAGGACTTATTGTTACACAAATGAATGATGTTACTTTTGAAGTAATCGTAAATACTGGATCTTTACTTGCTATTATGTTCTATTATCGTGAAGACTTAGTTCGATTAATCACATCATTTTTCACTTATATTTTTAAACCAGCAAAAAGAAATGAAAAAATCGCTGATTTTCGTTACTGCATCCTTTTAATTATTGCTACAATTCCAGCAGCTATTGGTGGAGTATTATTCAACGATAAAATTGAAGCAGCTTTCTCAAATCCGAAATTAGTTGGTGGATGTTTACTTGTTACTGCAGCCTTCTTATTTTATATTCATAAATTTGGTTATAATAATAAAAGAACTGCAAAAAGCATGAATATTTATGATGCATTAAGAATGGGGTTTTTCCAATTATTAGCCTTACTTCCTGGTATTTCAAGAAGTGGTTCTACCCTTACTGGTGGTATGTTAGGTGGTTTAAAACAACAAGCTGCGCGTGATTTTTCTTTCTTCATGTTCATGCCTGTTAGCTTTGGGGCAATTATTTTAAAATTAAGTGATTTTATTCATTCCCCATTGTTGGCTACACTTTGGTTACCTTACTTAATTTCATTTATTGTCAGTGCGATTACAACTTACTATGCTTTAAAATTATTATTTAAAATTTTAAATATGAATAAACTAAACTATTTCTCAGTTTATTGCTTAGTTGTTGGTCTATTAGCTATTTTTTTCCTATAAAAATTAAAAATATGTCTCATCATCAAGAAGAGACATATTTTTTTATGTTTTCATTTTCAATTTTCAAAGAATTAAATGGAATTTCTAAATGATTAGTAAACATATTTCGATAAGTAATTGCAATACCAATCATCGAATTCCAAGTATGGTTAGAAATTTTTTGTCCATACTTTTCATTAAATTCCTTAACACCATGGCAAGATAAATAATGCAATGAAACAAAAATACAATTCCTACTTTTTCTCGAACAAGTAGGGATAAATACATTAATTCCTTGTTCATCATGATAAGCAAATGGACGTTTGTATTTAGCTTCACCCAAAATAATTTTACTCGCACTCATAAGTGTATTGAA
>URQL01000236.1 GCA_900550005.1 uncultured Erysipelotrichaceae bacterium | reverse complement strand
AACAAGCACAAAAAAATGGGCATCTTATCTTTATCAATACAGGTAGACCCCTTGCTTCCATTCCTAAATATATTAAAGATATCCATTATGATGGAATCATTTGTGGATGCGGGACTTACATTGAATATCAAAATAAGGTCCTTTATCATCAATCTCTTGACCTACAACTTATTTCTCTTATTTTAAAACATTTAAAACAAGATCATATGTATGCTTTACTTGAAGGAAAAGATGCTCTTTATTATGATAAAAACAATACTTATAAACACATCAATCATATTAAAGCCAATTATCAAAAACTTGGATTAGATACTTCCCATACTTGGGATGATGCTTCTATTTGTTTTGACAAAATGACGGTATGGCATGATAATCAAAGTGATTTTGATACATTTTATAAAGCAATGATTCCTTATTTTGATTACATAAAAAGAAGCGAAGAATTTGGTGAATGGGTTCCTCATCACCATTCTAAAGCAACAGCTATGTTATTTTTATCTGATTACTTCCATATCGATAACGAAAACACTTATGCTTTTGGCGATAGTACCAATGATTTAACCATGCTAAAACAAGCAAAACACGCTGTTGCGATGAAAGAAAGTAATCCAGAAATCTTTAAATATGTTGAATTTATTACAAAAGATGTTGATGACGATGGAATTGAATATGCATTAAAACATTATCACCTTATATAAAAAGATGCCCAAATTTATTGGACATCTTTTTTACTAATCACAAAACTACCGATAACTTCATCTAATGGTAAAACCATTAATACCCCCGTATTTGGTTGATCTAATCCACCGGTAACTTGGTTGGCTACTTCCTTAAATACAGGCAACTGTCCTTCTTGTAAACAAAAGAGCATTGTGTAATTGGATTCTCTTGGTATAACAAAGAATTGTTTTAAAATAGAAACTAAATCTGCATTTTGATATTCCGTCATCTTTTTAGCCATTCCTTTACTATCAAGAATCGTTCCTCCATAAATATGATGTTCATATAAAGCATCTAAAAAATCTTCCAGTAATTCAATATTATTCAAAATAAAGATAACTAATTTCATCCTAATCACCTCATTGATAGACTTTTTTTGATATTACAAAACGATCGTTTTTTTTATATTCTCTTTCAAAATAATCATAATAAGTTCCAGGTGTAATTAAACCGTTGATATTTAATAAATCTGTTCCTGCTTTACCAAGGACACTATCAGCTAATAAAACACAATTCGTACTTAAAACAAAATAAGTTTTAAAACGACTATACTTAAATTTATATAATTTTGCTTGTGTCTTAGTTAAAAGTAAACTAGCATAATCTTGATATTTTTCTGAATGTTCCTGATCATAGGCTACAGGCGGATTCCAAGGAATCAAACGTTCTTCTATTTCCTTTAATTTATTATATACACTTTCTTTTTGTTGCTCATTTAATTTTAATCCATAGCAAAATAATGTTTTTTTACTATGAGCAATACAAAAAGGAATATATTTTTCTTTACTAGTAGTAAAAAGGATCCCATCGCCAATCATTTCATGAAGGCGCCAAGAATCATGATCGTAATTACCATAGGATATCACTTGTCCATCAATACAAAGATCAACATGTCCTAACACCCCAAATCCATCATTAGTCACATGGATCAATACTTCCATATCCGGTTTTTCATTGAGATCTATTGGTTCTTGTTGTAAAGAATCTTCTTCATTATCTTGTAGATAACGATTAATTTTTTGTAAAGAATTATAAGGTAAGAGTGCTACTAAAAAGATAGGTAAATTAATTCTGATTTTTCTTTTTAATTTACTATGTTCTTCATAAGGAATAACAATTTCTAAACCATCACGAATATACATATACCCAAGTCCTATTGCATAACACCCCAAAAAAGAGAACAACCGTCCCACTTTTGCAATAGGGGTTGCAATCAGCCCGATTCCAGTAACTAAAAAAACAACAGCATCGATAAATAAGATCCAGCGTCCTTTTACGTGATCTTTACGATAAATCGTATACGCAATTAATTTAATGATCCCTGTAGCAACGGCATAAATACCAAAAGCAAGAACGATCACCCATACTGGAATATTAGGAAAGAAAAGAATAAAGGTTCCCACTAAAATCGTAACTAAGGCTTCAATAAGAGAAGTCGATGTTTTTCCATCAAATTTACTGTAAATTTGAATAAAACCAGCTAAAATCGTTAACATACTTACAAGTTCAATCACATTATAAATAAACGTTTTACGATCAATAATGACAAAAACACCTAAAATAAAAAACAAAATTCCTGTTAAAATCATGGAACAAGATTCAAAACGATTTTTATTCATAAAGACCTCCCTTCCTAAAAGCCATTTTATTTCATCCCTATTATAACATATTTAATTTTATTTCCCACAAAAAAAGAACACCCTTATTAAGAGTGTTCTAACGTATTCAAATTATTTTAATTTGTTTTTGAATTCGTAGTTATAAGTTTTTCTTAAGATAGCTTCCATATCATGTACCATTGGCATTCTTGGGTTAGCTGGAGTACATTGATCTTCGTAAGCATTCATAGCAATTCTGTGAACTGCTTCTTCCCATGCTTCTGGAGAAATACCTTGAGAAGCGAAGTTAGCAGGAATTCCTACTTTTTGTACTAAGTCTTCACAAGCTTGTGCAAACATTTCTACACCTTCAGCAGGAGTTTTTGGATTTAATCCGATTAATTAAGCTAATTCCATGTATTTAACATCAGCTTTATA
>URQL01000235.1 GCA_900550005.1 uncultured Erysipelotrichaceae bacterium | reverse complement strand
AAGCTACAAGAAAAAAGTTTAGATATGTTTAAAAAAATGCAGGAAACTAATCAATAAGATGTGTGCATGTTTTAAATGATGCTTTTTCCTAAGCATGTATACCACTGAAATGAAATACAAGACAGTTTTCTTTTGGCTCTAAAGTTCCAAATAATGTCAAAACTGTTTCATGATTATTGGCGTATAAACAACATTCAATGCCGATTTTTTCAGGAGTATTCATCTCATATAATTCAAAAACGGCACGGTTATCATTTAGGGCTGTAAAAGCTATATCTTTAGGAGGTAGTGATAACTTTTTTAGTAAAATACCTTCATATTCCAATTCTTCGAGAATTTCATCATACGCATTTTTTGTTAGCTGAAATTCTCGTTCAAGTTGTTGGAAGTTTCTTTCATTTAATAAGGTTAAAAAATGTGATATTAAATGGAATGTAGTGTTTTTAAGTGTTAATGAGAATGTATGCATGATGGATGAAGATGATGCTTGATTAAAATGGATATAGATTTTTTAATTTTAAATGATACGTATGTAAAGGATTATACTGAATTTAGAATAGGTGAGCTATCGAAAATGATTTTATGTAGATTAATATTAGAAAGAGATAAAGTGTTCTATAGAAAATAAAAAAACCTGCCTATCAGCAGGTTTTCTTTTATATGAATGCCAAATTAAGCATGGCAAGTTTGGCAAGCGGCTTGGAACATCCAAACAAGTTTTTCTTGCTCTTTGATGTAGTCGCTCATTTGAGAAGCGGTACCTTCATCATCAGACTCACCCGCTAATTCAAGGATTTCGCGTTGTTGTTCAAGTAATACTTTTAATCCTTCTAATGTGCCTTTTAAGCAAGATTGCGCATCACTTACCCCTAACTCTTCTTTAATACGTGAGTGTTGGAAGTATTGTGAATAACCGTTATGTGGTGTGTAACCTAAAGTTAAGATACGTTCTGCCACTTCATCGACTTTTATTACTAAATTAGTGTAGATTTCTTCAAATTTTGCGTGTAATTCAAAGAAGTTTACCCCTTTAATGTTCCAGTGGTAACCGCGCACGTTGGTGTAGAATACTTGATAGGTTGCTAATAATTCATTTAATTTTACTGCTAATTTTTCAGATGCTTTTTTATCTAAACCGATTGATGTTTTTGACATAGTATTTTCCTCTTTATTGTTGATTAAAATGTTGTTCCCTTGCTTGGGAAGTGCGGTCATTATAAGCATCGTTTTTTCTGATGGCTATTTCATATTATCTAGTGATTCAATAGTTGAAATCTATTTATAATAAATTATACATAGTTAAAAACTTTTATTGTAAATTGCGAAAAAAACTCTGTGAAGTAGATCACACATTCAATATTTCCCCTTTGACAGAATTAAGCGAAGATGATTATGATTGATATAAATCATTTTATTCTAAGATTTGATTGCTTTACTTCATTTTCGAATGAAATGTTTGGCTAGGTTTAAAAACCAAAATGTGATTTTATTACTCATCAGGAGTTTAGTATGACAAAGCATTTTTCCTTTGAAACTAATGAATCTCGTCGTCATTTTATGAAACTTATGGCTGGCGTGGGGGCAGGTCTTGCATTTAGTGGCACATTAGGCACATTTGCACCAAAAGCCTTTGCTGCAGAAATTAAAGGTAAAACCATTGAAGCGGGGATTGCTTATCCGCTTTCTACCGGTTTTGACCCAATGACATCAAGTGGTGCTTCACCTTATGCAGCAAACTTGCACATTTTTGAAGGTTTGGTGGATTTGCATCCTGCAACTCGTGAACCTTATCTTGCTTTAGCAGGAAAAGAGCCAGAACAAGTTGATGAAACAACATGGCGCATTACTTTACGTGAAGGCGCAACCTTCCATGATGGTGCACCGGTCACCACTGAAGACGTTGTGTATTCTTTCAATCGTATTATGGATCCAGCCAATAAATCATTATTTGTGATGTTTATTGATTTCGTTGAAAGTGTGAAAGCTGTGGATGATAAAGTGGTGGAATTTAAATTGAAATATCCATTTGCTTTATTTGCTAACCGTTTAACTTGCGTGAAAATTGTACCGAAACACGTGATCGACAAAGTAGGACAATCTGCATTTGATGCACACCCAGTTGGTTCTGGTCCATTCAAATTTGTTTCAGCGGTGAAAGATGACAAAATCGTCTTTGAAGCGTATGAACCTTACAATGGTAAATATCCAGCACAAGTTGAAAAAATGTCTTGGTTATTACTTTCTGATGCCGCAGCTCGTGTGACTGCACAAGAGTCTAAACGTACTCAAGCAATGGAAAGTGTGCCTTATTTAGACATTAGCCGCTTGAAAAACAAAAAACAACAAGTGCAATCCGTTCAATCTTTCGGTTTGCTATTCTTAATGTTTAACTGTGAGAAAGCACCGTTTAACAACCCAAAAGTACGTCAAGCGTTACACTATGGTTTAAACACTGATAAACTTGTTGATATTGTATTTGATGGTAATGCAGAAGCTGCAACATCATACTTACAAACGACTCACCCAGATTATATTAAGGCATCAACTCAATATCCTTATGATCCGGAAAAAGCAGCAGCATTATTAAAAGAAGCCGGTGTAACTGAGCTTAAATTTGAATTGCTCGCAACCGACCATGACTGGGTGAAAGAATCTGCACCATTAATTTTAGAGTCTTGGAACAAGATTCCTGGTGTGAAAGTGACTTTACAACACTTACAATCTGGTGCGTTATACAGTAACAACGTAGATCCAGGTGTGTATGAAGTGGCAATCGCTCCAGGTGACCCGTCAGTGTTCGGTAATGACTTAGACTTGCTTTTAAGCTGGTGGTATCGTGGTGAT